>NZ_BAAHCA010001336.1:0-997 GCF_054776295.1 Streptomyces sparsus | reverse complement strand
GTCCCGGCGGGTGACCGGCCAGGCGTGGCCGTCGTGCCGGCCGGCGTAGCCGGCGCTCTCGAACTGGGCGACCACGGTGTCCAGTCGGGGGCCGCCGCCGTCGCCGGGACCACCCGCGAGACGGTCGAGCAGGGCGGCCGGCGGCACGTCACCGGGGTTGACGCGCAGGAACTCACCCGCGGCGGTGCGCACGGCCAGACCGTGACCGGGAACGGTGACGATCTCGACTCCGGGGGCGAGTCGGCTGCGGGTCACGGCTTTGTCTCCTGTCCGAACGGAACGACGCGGGAAGGGGCGGGCCCGCCCGGTGGGGTTCACCGGGCGGGCCCGCGAGGGGACTTACTCCTCGCCGTCGTCGAAGGGGTTCTCGACGAGCGCGTTGGAGTGGCTGGCCGAGGCGTGTGCGAGCTGGCCCGGGTCGGCGATCGGCGTGAAGATCTGCTCGTTGGTCTGGTCCATGGGGAATCCTCCCAATCAACGGGTGTGCGACGTCCGTTCGGACTTCGCACACCCACTCTAATGAAAACGATTATCGATTTCTAGTGGTCAACGGGTGATCGGGATAACACACCGGCCAGCCGCCCTGCGGATCCCGCCCGACTCGACCCGCGACGTCCAGAACGTCCGCCAGCAGCCCGGGAGTCACCACCTCGGCGGGCGGCCCGTCCGCCACCACCCGGCCGTCCCGCAGCGCCACCAGCCGCTCGGCGAACCGGGCCGCGTGGGCGAGGTCGTGCAGCACCATCACCACCGTCAGCGCCCGTTCCGCACGCAGCCGCACCACCGTCTGCAACACCTCCAACTGGTGCCGCAGATCGAGGTAGGTGGTGGGTTCGTCGAGCAGCAGGACCCGGGTCTCCTGGGCCAGCGCCATCGCGATCCACACCCGCTGGCGCTGGCCGCCGGACAGGGCGTCCACCGGGCGGTCCGCCCAGTCGGCCACACCGACGTCGGCCAGCGCCCGCCGCACTGCGGCGTCCTCCCCGCCGCTCAGCAT
>NZ_BAAHCA010001335.1:0-999 GCF_054776295.1 Streptomyces sparsus | reverse complement strand
GCCGCTGCTCACCCACTACTGGGCCACCGTCTTCGACGCCGCGCCGCAGCGGTCAGCGGCGATCGTGGTGCCCGACCTGCGCGGCGTGCTGGAGTGCGTCGTCGCGGGCGCGGGCGTCGCCGTGCTGCCGCGCTACCTGTGCCGACCCGCCCAGGACGCCGGTGAGGCGGTGCCGCTGCTGGACCCGCCCGTGCCGCCGCTGCGCACGTACTTCCTGGCGGTGCGGGCCGGCACGCTGGCGCTGCCGCACATCTCGCGTGCCCACGAGTGGCTGCTGCGGGCCGCCGTCGACTGGTGAGACGGCACCCGCCGGGGCGCGGCCACCGGTGAGGTTTCGAAGCGGGCGCCGCGCGGCAGATTGCAGGCATGGCCGATGAACGTCCCGTGGTCAAGCGCACCGCCCGGGCGATCCTGCTCGACGGGGACGACATGCTCCTGATCAAGCGGACCAAGCCCGGACAGGAGCCCTACTGGATCACTCCCGGCGGCGGGGTGGAGCCGGCCGACAAGAGCGTCGTCGCCGCGCTGCACCGGGAGGTGGACGAGGAGCTCGGCGGCACCGTCGCCGACGTGGTGCCCGCCTTCGTCGACACCGTCGACCACCCCACCGAGCAGGCGCCGGACGGCGTGAAGGTGCAGCACTTCTTCGTCTGCCGACTGGAGTCGATGGACCTCTCCCGGCGCCACGGCCCGGAGGTCGACGAGCCGTGCGGCGAGTACGACTTCGTGCGGCTGCCCTTCACCCGCGAGGGGCTGGCCTCCGTCGAGGTGGTGCCGCCCTCACTCCGGGCCTACCTCACGGCCAACATCGAGGGGGTCCGGGCGCTGCTCGCCGACGACCTGGGCTGACGGGGCTGCCCAGGACCGGTCAGGACCGGGCCGGGCGGTCCAGGACCGGGCTGCCCCGGAGGCCATCGGCCCGGCGGTGCGGTCCGTGTCGCCGGCCTCCGGGACCACCGTCAGCCGAACCAGCCGTCGAACTGCGCCGGCTCGGCGGCG
>NZ_BAAHCA010001334.1:0-1000 GCF_054776295.1 Streptomyces sparsus | reverse complement strand
GACCGCGGTCGGGGATTCCGGACGGGCGACCCTCGTGCGGGGTCACCCGCGTTCGTACAGGTTGCGAGCACCGTGGCGGAGCAGCGTGTCGCGCAGCACCGCAGGCATGCCCCTGGTCCGGTCCCGGCGACGCGTCTGCTGCCGGACCCATCGGGTGCGGGGCAGTCGGCGGGCGCGGTACCGCTGGAGTCGGGTGAGCGGGTCCTGGTCGGCGGCGAGCGTCTCGGCGAGCACGAGGGCGTCCTCCACCGCCATGGCCACGCCCTGCGCCATGTTCGGGGAGGCGGCGTGTGCCGCGTCCCCGATGAGCACGACCCGTCCGTCGGTCCACGTCTCGTCCGGCACCTCCTCCACCGGGGAGCGGTGCGGTTCGGCGGCGGCGGGCGTGGCCAGCAGGGCGCCCACGCGCGGGTCGAAGCCGGCGAACAGGTCCGCCAGCCGTGCGTCGCCGGCCGCCTGCCCTCCTGCGGCGGCCGGCCGGGTCCGGGTCGACCGGTCTGCGTAGCAGCACACCCGGCCGCCGCCGACGGGGTAGGCGAGAAAGGTGAGGCCGCAGCCGAGCCAGACCGTCCAGCGGTCGATGCCGCAGGGGTCGTCCGTCAGGAAACGCCAGGACGCCTGTCCGAGGAAGCGGGGCCCGGCCTGCGGCCGGATCAGGGCGCGGAGGCCCGAGCGGATGCCGTCCGCCCCGACCACCACGTCGTAGCGGCCACCACCACCGTCGGTGAACACCACGTCCACCCCGCCGGAGTCCGTGGTCAGTGAGCGCACGGTGACGCCGAACCGTACCGGGACCGTCAGGTCCTCGCGGAGGGCCGCGTGCAGTTCGGCGCGTGTGGTGCCGACGCACTCCCCCACGTCCTGCCAGAGGTCGGCCATGCCCAGGTCGGCCAGCACGCGCCCGCGCCGGTCGCACAGCTGCTGGCTGCGGATCGGCGCGCCCCTCGTGGCCGAGCGGGCGGCCACCCCGAGACCGGCGAGCGCCCGCACGCCGTTGCCG
>NZ_BAAHCA010001333.1:0-1003 GCF_054776295.1 Streptomyces sparsus | reverse complement strand
GCCGCGGTTCCGTCCTGCCCGCACCCGCCGCCCGGCACGGGGCTGTTGACGGCGGGTCGGCGCGTGCCGGCCGGCCCCGGGCGTGCGTCAGGCCGTGACGACGACCGTCTTGCCGGCCTTGTCGTGCAGGCACTGCTGGTACGGCTTGTCCCAGGTGCAGAACAGTACGTTCACCAGCCAGAAGAGCGTGCCCAGGCACGGCACGAGCGCCGGCAGCGAGTAGACCGCGGCCCGCAGCCAGCCCGGGTTGCCGGCCGGGATCGCGCCGTTCTCCAGCATGGCGACCCGGACCTTCAGCAGCATCTTGCCGAGGGTCTGCCCGCGGGTGGTGAGCATGAAGCCCTCGTACAGGAAGTACACCAGCGCGGTCACCAGCGTCTGCACGTAACCGCCGCCGTAGGTGACCTCCTCGCCCTCCTCCGTGGTGAACTCCAGCCCGCCGGTCAGCGGCAGCAGGATGAGGGAGACGGGAATGCCGATGATCAGCGCGTCCACGATGCGCGCCAGCAACCGTCTGCCGCGGGAGGCCAGCGGCGCCATGCCGGCCAGCGGGTCGGTCGCGCCGTACGCCCCGCCGTAGGGGTTCTGGCCGAAGCCGCCACCGGGCGGCGGGGGCGGCGCGGAGCCGTACGGACTGCCGCCCGACGGCGGTTGCTGGGCCCCGCCGTAGGGGTCACCGCCGGACGCGGGGCTTCCGTAGGGGTCACCGCCGGGCGGTGGGTTCCCGTAGGGGTCGCCGCCGGACTTGTGAGCGCCGTGGGGCCCGTCGGCACCCCGGAAGTCGCCGGGATCGCCCGGATCACCGGGACCGCCGGGGCCTCCGGTCGCCCCGGACGGGGGCGGCTTGCGGAAGGGGTCGTGCTCCGGGGGCTCGTCTCCGGAGCCGGACTGCGGCTGGTCAGTGCTCATGGCCCGAGTGGAACGCGCCGCCGCCCGCCCCGCATCCGGCAGCATCCGTTCGGGGGACGCCGCGGGCCCCTCCGCCGGGCGAGGGGGCGCGCCC
>NZ_BAAHCA010001332.1:0-1007 GCF_054776295.1 Streptomyces sparsus | reverse complement strand
CGCCGTCTCCGGGTCCACGCCGTCGGCCTCCGCGCGGGCGGCCAGCTCCAGCAGCTCGTAGCCGACGCCGTCACCGGACGGCAGCGGCAGGTCCAGCTCCGACGCCCTGGCCCGGCCGGCCAGTTTCGCGGCGAGGGCCAGGGCGGGCTGGCCGAGCGGCACCCCTTCGGTGACGGACTCCCGCTGCTTCTCCTCCGCCTTGGTCCGCAGCCAGTGCGCCTTCACGTCGTCGCCGGTCTCGGCCGTCTCGTCGCCGAAGACGTGCGGGTGCCGGTGGATGAGCTTGCTGACGATGCCGGCCGCCACGTCGTCCACCGAGAACGGCTCCTCGGGGTCGTCCTCCGCGATCCGGGAGTGGAAGACGACCTGGAGCAGCACGTCGCCCAGCTCCTCCCGGAGGGCGTGACGGTCGCCGTCCTCGATCGCCTCGACCAGCTCGTAGGCCTCCTCGATGCCGTACTTCAGGAGGTCCTCGCTGGTGCGATCCCGGCTCCACGGGCACATCAGGCGGATCCGGTCCATGACCTGGACCAGGTCGAGCAGCCGGGCGCCCGGCAGGTCGTAGGAGCCGGGCAGCAGCTCCAGGTCCGGCATGTGCTCACGGCCGGAGCCGGCGAGCCTGGCCAGGCCGTCCGTGAGGCGGGGCTCACCCTCGGCGCTCGCGACCACCACGACCGTCCGGCCGCCGGCACAGGCGTCGACCAGTTCCCGCGCGTCGCGCTCCCCGGCCGTCACGTCGACGCCGGCCTCCCGCAGGTAGGGAAGCTGCGGATGTCCGTCGTCCGCGCACAGCACCAGGTCGGCCGCGCGCAGCGCCTGCCAGGCGGGCCAGCTGAGCAGCCCGGGCGCGACCCGGTGGCTGGTGGTGAGCAGAACGATGCGGCCGGGGTCGCCGGCGGGCTGGGTTGCGGTCACTTGACGAATGTAACGCGGGGCTCGCGGGGCGTTGTGGCCGGTCCGGGCGGCTGCTCGGGAACCGCGGGCGCCGACGCCGGGCGGAACAGCCA
>NZ_BAAHCA010001331.1:0-1010 GCF_054776295.1 Streptomyces sparsus | reverse complement strand
GTCTCACCGCCCGGTGAGGCCCTGCTGCGGGCCGCCGGTGGACACCGGGTGCGGTGCTGGACCCACTCCCCCGCCGACCAGCGGCGCAGCCGCGGCCGGCTCGGTCAGGCGGTGGCCCGGGCCGCGGCCGAGCGCGGCATACCGGTGACGCACGCGGTGGGCCACTCCCCCTACCTCCAGGTGGTGAGCGACCGGGACGTGCCGCTCAGCGCCGCGCTGACCGGCACGAAGATCGGTTTCGCCAACCGGTTCTGCGGTGCCCTCCTGCATGCCGACTCCGCCGAGTACACCGTGGACACCGCCCGCGTCCCGGCCGCGGAACGCTTCTTCCGCTCGTCGCCCGGGGAGCGGGACCGGCTGTTCGCGCTGCTGGGCAGCCTGGGTGAGGAGGCTGCGACGGTCGTTGACCCGTGGGAGTTCGCGACCTCGCCGTACGAGGGTGAGCGGCTGGACGCCACGTCCGCCTGGATCGCCGGACATCTGGACCCGGACGACGGCGCCCTTCTCGAACTCGGCGCCTGTGAGGGGGCGTTGACCCGAAGGCTGGCCGAGAAGGGGTTTCGGGTGCACGCCGCGGAGCCGAACGACCGCTTCCATGCCCGACTGGCGGGCACCGTGGGCGGCACCGGGGACCGCGTCACGGTGCACCGGCTCGGCCTCGAAGAGGTGGCGGCCGGCCGGGGGCCTCGCGGCAGCGCCGCCCACCTTCTGGTGGAGATGCTGTACTACGGCCAGCGGACCGAGCTGCTCGACCGGCTGCCGGGTGAGCTGCTGTTCGTCGCCCTCGCGCCGGAGTCGCTGGACGCCGTGCTCCGTCCCTGGCTGGAGCGCTCCCCGAGGTGGCGGGCCGAGGAGCAGGTCCTGCTGGTGGCCCCGCGTGTGGAGTCGGTTTGCGGGGGCCGCGCCTACCTCAGCAAGCGCGGCAGCACCGGCCTGCTGCTGCGCCGCACGTGAGCCGGAGGGCGTTCGACGGGAGCGGCGGGCCCGCGGCCCCACGGCTGCATCGGCCA
>NZ_BAAHCA010001330.1:0-1012 GCF_054776295.1 Streptomyces sparsus | reverse complement strand
CCGTCGAGGGTCCGGGAGCCGCCGACGGGCAGGTCCCACAGGTCCTCGCGGGGCAGGCCGGCGGCGGTCCAGGCGGCCCGCACCCGGTGCAGCGGCTCCAGCGGCGGTTCGGCCGCCAGCAGGAAGGTAGCCCAGTGCATCGGCGCCATGCGCCGGGCACCCAGGTCGAGGCAGGCCTGCACGGCCTCCTCCGGGTCGGTGTGCACCGGCCGCAGCAGCCGGCGCGGGGCGTAGGCGCCGATGGGCAGCAGTGCCAGGTCGATGCCGGGATGGTGGCGGCCGATCTCACCGAACCAGTGGCCGTATCCGGTGTCGCCGGCGAAGTACACCTGCCGCCCGGCCGGATCGGCGAGCACCCAGCCGCCCCAGAGGGAGCGGCAGGTGTCCGCCAGGGACCGCCGGGACCAGTGGTGCGCGGGGACGAAGCTGAAGCGGACCGGGCCCGCGGGGGCGGGCAGTTCGGCGGACTCCCACCAGTCGAGTTCGGTGACGCGGGAGAAGCGGCGCCGGCGGCACCAGGCGCCCAGCCCGGCGGGCACGAACAACGGGGTGTCGCGCGGCAGCCGGCGCAGGGTCGGGGCGTCGAGATGGTCGTAGTGGTTGTGCGAGATGACGACGGCGTCCACCCGCGGCAGGTCGTCCCAGGCGAACCCGACCGGGGTCACCCGGGCCGGGGTGCCCAGGATCCTCCGGGACCAGACCGGATCGGTCAGCACCGTCAGACCGCCCACCCGGAGTACCCAACTCGCGTGACCCGCCCAGGAAGCCGCCACCGTGTGGGCCTCCGTCTCCGGCAGCGGGCCCGGCTCGAAGGGCAGCGCCGACACCTGTTCCATGGTCTCCGACGGCGGCCGGACGCCGTCCTCCCAGACCATCCGGACGTACTCGCGCACGCCGGGCAGCGGCGTGGTGAGCCGGTCGGCGAAACCGCGCGGCCATCGCCGGCGCCCGCCGAGCGGCCGGAGGGAGCCGGGCACGTCCGCCGAGAACGACCCGCCGGGTCCGGTCCGCC
>NZ_BAAHCA010001329.1:0-1013 GCF_054776295.1 Streptomyces sparsus | reverse complement strand
CGTCCGCCGTCCAGGCCTGGCCCGCACCGACCACGGCGAAGCCGCAGGACAGGAGCACCAGCCCGGCGGCCGTGCCGCGCCTCAGGTCGAGGCGGCCGGCCGCCCAGCGGGTCAGCGGCAACTGCCCGGCCACCACCAGCAGCGAGGAGAGCGCGAAGAGGTAGGCCAGCACCGCCGGTGAGTCGCTGACGCGGGCGATCTCCGCCGGAAGCGCCAGGTACAGCTGGTTGTACGCCAGCAGGTAGGCGCTGTAGGCGCCGCACAGCGCGAGAAACGGACGGTTGCGCAGCAGCGCCGCCAGCGCGCCGCGGCCACGGACCGTGCGGCGCCCGGGAACGCGCTGCGGGAGCAGCACCAGGTGCCCGGCGAGCACCGCCGCGAACACGGCGGCACCGGCGAGGCACACGGCGCGGAAGTCCACCGTCAGCAGCAGCGCACCCAGCAGCGGCCCGACGAAGGCACCGAGCTGACCGGCCACGGTGAACAGGGCCAGCACCGAGGTGCGCGGCCCGTTGCCGCCGTCCTCCCAGCAGACGGCCTGCCGGGCGACCTCCGACTCCACGGCGGGGGAGAACAGGGCCGCCGCGAAACCGATCAGCAGCACCGCGCCGACCACCGAGCCGACGCCCTCCGCCCAGCCCAGCCAGAGGAACCCGGCGATGCGCAGCACACAGCCGGTGAGGACCACCGGACGTACGCCGATCCGGTCGGTGAGCGCGCCGCCCACGACAAAAAGGCCCTGCTGGCTGAACGTGCGCAGTCCCAGCACCAGGCCGACGACGGCCCCGGTCAGCCCCAGCACTCCGCCCAGGTACTGGGCGAGGTAGGGCAGCACGAGGAAGAACCCGACGTTGAAGGCGAGTTGGGTGGCGATCAGCAGCCGCAGCAGCGGCGGCAGCCGACGCCAGGGCGCCCGCCCGGGCCGGACGGCGGCCCTGCTCCTCTCCCCGGAGACGCTCACACCACGTCCCCGACGCGTACGGCGGTCTTGCCGGCGGCGGCCGTGCCGGGCA
>NZ_BAAHCA010001328.1:0-1014 GCF_054776295.1 Streptomyces sparsus | reverse complement strand
GGCCCCACCGAGCAGTCCGCCGACCACCGCGGCCACCAGCGCGGTCGCGCCGGCCCGCCGTCCGCTGTGAGCCGCCGAGCCCATCGCGGTCCCTCCCTGTGCTGTCGACCGGCCGGACCGCGCGGCCGTCGTTCGGGCCACCCGGTCGGCCGGTACGGTCCTCGCCCCCGCACGCCGGCCAAACCACACCACCGGCCCCTCCGGGTGTCAATGCGTGCGGGTGAAATGTCTGCATCGTCCGTCAGATGGGGTGCTCGGTTGAGCGACGGGTGTGCACAACGGTGAGCGAAGGCGCAAAAATCTGGCGTGTGCGACGCTTGGAACCGCATTCACTGGCGTCCCGGAAGGGCCCGACCGACGATTCGCCGGTGTCCCCGAATCAGTGAACTGGGTCACGTTTAGCTGGCGAACACGGATGCCTCGGCGTGCAATGGGTATGGCATCACCTGTTCCCAGCCCATCCGGTTACCCGCCACCACCCCCACCCGAACGGAGAAACCCCATGACCGCCTCCGCAGAACTGCTCATGTCCGCCCTCACCCCGCTGCCCCAACAGGTCGGACGGGCTGAGGACGGCGATCCGTCCAAACAGATCCTGGCCGGCCTCTCCGGTCCCGACTCGGGCCTCGACGGCTCCTGCTCCTGCGGCTGCTTCGAAGCGCCGCTCACCAGTGAACCCCCGCTCGCCGACGTGGCACCGCTCACCAGCGAGTCGCCCATCGCCGCAGAGCTTCCGCTGACCAGCGAGCCGACCGGTACCGGCTTCGGCACGGAGTCCGCGGAGATCTGATGAGTCGCCTGGCGCGGCTCGCCGCGGCTCACGGTGTCTCCACCTCCTACGAACCCTCCCCGGGCCGGCACGTGCCGGTGCCGGAGGAGACCGTCGTGTCCGTACTCGGGGCGCTGGGCGTCGACGCCTCGACCCCCGGCGCGTTACGTGAGGCACTCGCCCGCGCCGACGGCCCCACCGCGCGGCTGCTGCCCGCCACGGTGGTGCAGCGCGACGGCCGCCGC
>NZ_BAAHCA010001327.1:0-1015 GCF_054776295.1 Streptomyces sparsus | reverse complement strand
CGCCTGACCGCGGCGGGGGGCGCCCTCACCGGGCCCGGGCCGCCCCGCTCTCGCCGGCCTGCGGCCCCCGGTCGGCGACCAGGGAGGATCGGGCGACGGGAAAGTCGAAGTACGTGTCGGGGAACGGCTCCCTCCGCAGCGTGTAGTGCCACCACTCCTGCGGGAGGTTCACCAGGCCCACCGCCTCCAACACCCCCTTCAGCAGCAGCCGGTTCGCCCGCTGTGCCGCGCCGACCTGCGGACTCAGCGTGTGCGAGAGGGGATCGAAGCAGTCGTAGGCGGTGCCCATGTCCACCGAGGAGTCCGGCCTGCGGTGCGCCTGCGGCGCGTGGCACGGCACCGCCGCACCACGCGCGACGCCATCGCCCGGCGCCGGAGGCGGCGGCCCCGGTGTTCGCGCGGACGGCAGAAGCGGGTGGCCGGGCGGTGTGCCCCCGGGACCGAGCCGCACCAGCGTCACGTCCACCGTCGAACCACGACTGTGCCCGGACCGTTCGGCGAGATACCCGTCGGCGATCAGGCGGCTCTTGTCGACCCGCGGATAGAACTCCGCCTTGGTCCGCCGGTCCGCCGGATCCGAAGCCCACGCCACGAACCGGTCCACCGCCCGCTGCGGCCGGTAGCAGTCGTACACCTTGAGCGTGTGGCCACGGGCCAGCACCACCGACTGCGCCCGCCGCAGCGCCTCGGCGGTGTCCCGCGTCAGCAGGCAGCGCGGCTCCCGGTAACCGTCCACCGGCGCACCCGTGAAGTTGTGCGCGGTGGCGTACCGGATGTCCGTACGCACCGACGGTGCCACCTGCTCCAGTGAGACGAACTCCGCCGGCGCCCCGCGTGCCGGCTCGGAACGGCTCTCCGGCCCCGCCAGGAACAGCGCGGGCAGCAGCAGGAAGGCGGCAGCACGGACAGCGGTCATGCCCCCGACCTACCAGCGTCGCCCGCCCGCCTCACCGGCCCCGCCCGCCCGGTCACCCACCCGGCCCAGGAACCAGCACCGGCCGGCCCAGCCGCTCCC
>NZ_BAAHCA010001326.1:0-1016 GCF_054776295.1 Streptomyces sparsus | reverse complement strand
GTCCGGGCGCCCGTGTCAGGCGTCCGGGTGCGGGCGCTCCGAGGCGCGCCGGTCGGCTTCCAGCCACCGCACGAGGGCGGCCCGGTCGGCGGTGTCCAGCTCGATGCCGAAGGTGTGCTCCAGCACCTTCGGCACCTCGGCGGGTTCGACGGCCCGCTCCTCGGCCCCGCCGTCGGGGCGCAGCGTGCTGACCCGGACGCCGTCCAGCACGTGCAGCGCTCCCGGAGTGATGCGCTGGACCCGCGGACCGGTGACGAAGGGCGAGCGCGGCGCCGTCGAGACGAAGTGGTTGCCGACCGCGTAGTCCACCGGGAACTGCGGGTTGAGGGTGAAGGCGTGCGCGTCGTGCACCTCGTCGCCGACCAGTGAACGCCACACCCACGTCTCGGCCGGCTCCCCGGACTCCCTCTCCAGGCGGAACCGCCACCCGCCCTCGGACACCTCGGCGCCGTCGGTGAACTCCGCCGGCTCCAGCGCGTCCCGCCCGAAGCCGACGTCGCACAGCCACTCCCGTCCGGTGGCCGCCGTCTCCTCGGTGGCCACCCGCAGCAGGGCGTGCGTGGCCGGCAGCATCTTCCCGCCCTGGCCCAGACGCACCCGGGCGGACAGCCCGGTGACGCCGAACCCCAGCCGCTCCAGCGCGGCGGCGAACAGGAGGGAGTGCTCGAAGCAGTACCCGCCACGGCGCTGCCGGACCAGCTTGCCCTGCAGGCTCGGCAGGTCCAGCGGCACAGGACGGCCCAGCATGATCTCCAGGTTCTCGAACGGGATCGTCGTCACGTGGGCGCGCTGGAGTCCGCGCAGGGTGCGCACGGTCGGGGCGCGGTCGCCGTCCCATCCGATGCGGTTCAGGTAGGCGTCGAGGTCGAAGTCGGGGGAGCCCCAGGTCGTCGGCATGTCCCGACGCTAGAACCTCAAGTGCACTTGACGTCAAGCGACGGCCGCGGCGGTGGCCGCCAGGCGGAGCACGTCAGGCGCCGGGCGCAAGCGGTGGGGCGCCGACGGGGGCGCCGGAC
>NZ_BAAHCA010001325.1:0-1023 GCF_054776295.1 Streptomyces sparsus | reverse complement strand
GTGCTGCCCGGCGGCGACCGCGGTCCGGCCGGCCGTGTCCGGGACCGTCGGCGGCACCGCGGAGCCCGCGGGGTCAGATGCGGCTCTCGAGGCCATTGAGGACCTTTCTCAGCATGGTCAGGTCGGCACGTTCGGCCGGTGGGACGGGCGGACGGGAGACGATCAGGCCCCAGTCGGCCAGATCGGCCAGCAGGACCTGCACGACCGACGGCGGCTGCCCCAGGTGGGCCGCGACCTCGGCGACGGACAGCAGCCCCTGGCAGTGCGTGAGGATCATGCGGTGCTCGGGCTGGAGCGTCTCGGGGGCGGGCACCTCCACCGCCATCACCAGCGCCTCCCAGGGGAGCGCGGCGGCGCCGGCGTCCGCCCGTCCGCCGGTGATCACGTACGGCCGGACCGCGGAGGTGGTCCGCTCCTCCCAGCGGTCCGTCATGACGGCGGGCTCACCGGATCCCGGGGCGGGCTGCTCAGCTGGGCGCCGATCCTGGCCACGAGCAGCTGCATCTGCTGGGCGACCAGCCCGACGTCCGCGCCGGTGTCGGTGGCGACGCCCAGGTGGGCGCCGACGCCGGCCGCGGTGAACAGCACGAAGCCGCGCTCCGACTCCAGCATCAGCTGCCGCACCCCGGCGCCGTCCCCGAACAGCAGCGCCGCGGTGGAGCGTCCGGTCATCGCCATCGCGGCGCAGGCCGCCGCCAGCGACTCCGCCTCACCCACGCTCAGCTGCGCCACGGCCCCCGACAGACCCTCCGCGGAGGCGTGCCCCAGCCGCAGGCCGTCCTCGGAGACGACCACGGCGTGCCGTACCCCCGGTATGCCGGTGAGCGGCCGGAGCATCCAGCCGAGGTCGGGGAGTCTGGTGATGGTCCCGGTCATGGCCGGCCTCCGTCGTGTCGTTCGGGTACGTCGAGGTTCTGGGCGGCGGCCCGGCCCCGCCGGGAGCCGGACAGCACGCTGGCGATCGACGCCCTCGCCGCCTCCGGGGTCCAGTCGTCCGCGGGCGGCACGTCCGGTGCGCCCGGC
>NZ_BAAHCA010001324.1:0-1027 GCF_054776295.1 Streptomyces sparsus | reverse complement strand
GCTTCGGCGGGGCACTCGGTGGGTTCAGCCGGCGAGCAGCTCCACGCCGCCGGACTCACCGAAGGTGAGCCGGCAGGTGTCGGCGCGGTAGGTGGAGACGGCGACCGCCGTCACGCGCCCGCCGGAGAGGTAGCGGGTGGTGACCACCAGCACCGGGGCACCGGGCAGCCGGTCCAGTCGGCGGGACTCCTCCGCGCCGGCCGAGCCCAGCTCCACCGAGCGGTCCTGTCCGTCGAGTGTGTGGTCGCGCTGGAGAGCGCGGAGCACCGCCCTGCCGCGGGCAGCGCCGTCCCCCGCCTCCGCGCGCGGCGCGTCGGTCGGTACGTAGAGCAGTTCGGTGGCGAGCGGCTGGCCCTGCGAGGTGCGGGCCCGGCGTACGACGTGCACCGTCTCGCCGGCGCTCAGCCCCAGCATGCCGGCGACCGGGGCGGGCGGAGCGGCCTCCGCGCAGTCCTGCACCTGCCATGCGTCACCGGGGCCGCCCGGCCAACTGTCCTGCACAGGGGCGATGTCCACGCCGACACGCGGCGGGGCGACGGTGGTGCCCACTCCGCGGCGGCGCTGCAGGCGCCCCTCGAACTCCAGTTGCTCCAGCGCCTGTCGCAGGGTCGCCCGGGCCACGCCGTAGCGGGCGGCGAGATCGCGCTCGTTCGGCAGGATCTGCCCGACGGCGAACTCGGAGTCCAACGCCTCCGACAGCACCGTCTTGAGGTGCCAGTACTTGGGCTCCGGCGCCGTCTCCAACTGCGTGGTCCCCACCCTTGCCTCCGCAATCGCCGTGTCGCCGTGTAGCCGACGGATTTATGCGTGCTTCTTTTTTAAAGGTTGTTGCGTATGCCTTGTGACCATAGGACGGCCCGACCCGTTGGTCAAGACCAATGCCTGCCGCCACCCGGCAGGGCGGTTCGGTAGCGTCGCGCGGAGACCGGCGCACCGGCCGCCGGCGGCTGAGGGGGCCGTCATGGCGCAGCCGGTCACCGCCGTCACCGGCGGCAGCCGCGGCATCGGCTCGGCGGTCGTGGAGCGG
>NZ_BAAHCA010001323.1:0-1027 GCF_054776295.1 Streptomyces sparsus | reverse complement strand
CGGGCGGGCCTCGGCGCGGGCACCCGGCCGGCTGGTCGGTCAGAGCGGACCGGCGTCAGTGGACCGGCGTCAGCACAGGCGCGTCAGCACAGGCGCGTCAGCGAACCGGCCAGGCGGCCGACTCCGGCTCGTCCGACGCCACGTTGTGCGCCGCGCACGCGTCGGTCAGGGCTTCGAGCATCGTCAGCGGGTCGGGCAGCGGGCGCTCCGGAGCACGCACCCAGCTGACGTCCATCACCCCGTCACCCGGCACCCGGGACGGCGGCACCAGGACGTAGCTGCCCCGGCAGTGCCAGCGCAGCCCGGGGTGCTCGTCCATCGTCTCCGGATGGCAGTCGAGTTCGCACGGCCACCACTCGTCCTCGTCCTCGGGGGTGCCCCGGGTCGCGGCGAAGAACAGCATGCGGTCGGTCCCGGAGGCTGCGACCGGGCCGACCTCGACGCCCTCGGACTCCAGCCGGTCCAGTGCCTCCCGGCCCGCCTCGTACGGGACGTCCAGCACGTCGTGGCCGAGGCCGGTGGCGGTGATGAAGTTGGCGTCCGGGCGGTCGCGCGCCCAGCGCTGGACCTGCTCCAGGTCGGTGGTCGCCTGGGTCTGCCACGCGAAGGAGACGGGGTGCCGGCCGGGAGTGGGGCAGCCGATGCGTTCGCAGGAGCAGCCGTAGCCTTCGGGGTGCGCCGCCACGGCCAGTGGGAACCCCGCCGCGGCGGCGGAGAGCAGCAGATCTTCCCGGACGCGTGCGGCCTCCGCCACGCCGTTGCCGGCGTTCCGTGAACGACGCCGCAGCCATTGGGGGAATCTGCCTTCGCGTTCCATCTACCGCCTCACTCCAGACCGAAGCCGTGGTCCGCCGCCAGGCTGTGAACCCGGAGGCCGCATCCGCCCCGTACCCGCGGATGACGGATGACTGCCCCCATAGTGCTCCTCTTCGGTCGTGAATGGGTAACCGGGGGGTCGGGCGCGGTCCATGGGACCGCCACCGGGCGGGCGCCCCGACCGGGGCGTACGGGCCCGGCGAGGGCGGCC
>NZ_BAAHCA010001322.1:0-1030 GCF_054776295.1 Streptomyces sparsus | reverse complement strand
CGCTCCTGGACGCGCGCCGCCCGGCTGCTGCGCGGGCAGGACGCCGGCCGGGTCGAGCAGCGGGTGGTCTGGGCGGCCGACCCCGCCGCCCTGTCCGGGGTCCGTCTCGTCGTGGACTGCGCCCCTGAACGCGTCCCCGTCAAGGAGGAGATCTTCCGGACGCTGGACCGGGTCTGCCCCGCCGACGCGGTGTTCGCCTCCTGCACCTCGGCGATCCCCATCAGCCACCTCGGCTCCGTCACCGGACGCCCCGAACGGATCGTGGGCACCCACTTCATGAACCCGGCGCCGCTGAAGGACACCGTCGAGGTTGCCGCCTCCCCGGCCACCGCCGACCGGACCGTCCAGTGGATCCTGGACGTCCTCGCGGGCCTCGGGAAGAAAGCCGTCGTCGTCGGCGACGGCCCGGGATTCGTCAGCAACCGGGTGCTGATGCTGACGGTCAACGAGGCGGCGGCCGTCGTCGAGGCCGGCACCGCCGACGCCGCCACCGTCGACCGCGTCTTCCAGGACTGCTTCGGACACGCGACCGGACCGCTGCGCACCGCCGACCTCATCGGCCTCGACACCATCGTCGACACCCTGGCCGTCCTCGGCCGGTTCACCGGCGACGCGCGGTTCCGCCCGACCCCGCTCCTCGCCCGGCTCGTCGCCGAGGGGAACGTCGGCCGGAAGGCCGGCCGGGGCTTCCACTCGTACCCGTCGAACAGGTCCCTCGTCCCCTCGCGGCCCGCAGGAGCTGACACCCATGTCTGAGCACGCCCACGCACGGACCACGACCGGGGACTTCGTCGCGGAGGCCGTCGACATCGAGGGACCGGTG
The DNA here is from genome assembly GCF_054776295.1 of Streptomyces sparsus. NCBI lineage: Bacteria > Bacillati > Actinomycetota > Actinomycetes > Kitasatosporales > Streptomycetaceae > Streptomyces > Streptomyces sparsus. Next base: position 207 of record NZ_BAAHCA010001322.1, on the reverse strand, counting down.
GACATCGCCCTGCTGCAGCGCGCGATCCGGCAGGTCACCGGAGAGGCGGAGGCCGTACGCCTGCGCTCCGACGGCGGCGCTTCCAGCGGTACGGAGCTCACCGACGGCGGCGCCGTGCCGCTGGACCTGGTGGACCTGGCCGGCACACCGGACCCGGCCGCTGCCCGCGAGGACTGGCTGAACGCCGCGACCCGGGCCGGCCGGGCG
>NZ_BAAHCA010001321.1:0-1033 GCF_054776295.1 Streptomyces sparsus | reverse complement strand
AGCCGTCGGGCGAACGCCTCACCGCCGCGGACGGCGACCTGGTCCTCCGTCCGGGAGGCGAGCACCGCGGCCAGCCAGCCGAGGGACCGCCGGTCGGGCCGTGCCGGCAGGTCGATCAGTCCGCCCCAGCGGTCGGGGTGCTCCAGGGCAGCCACCCTGCCCAAGCCCCACACGGCGGCCCTGCCTGGTACGACGACACCCTCGTGGACGGCACCGCCGACGGTGACGGCACCGCTCGTCACCGCCCACACCGGGGTGTTCAGCCCGGCATCACCCTGCGCCTGCACCAGGGCGAGCGCCGACTCCACTCCGGGCAGGCAGGAGAGCACACCGCTGACGGCGCCGCCGTGTGCGGCCTCGGTCAGCACGGCGGCCAGCTCGGCCCGGCCGGCGTCGGCAGCACACTCCAGACGCTCCACGCCGGGCAGGAACTCCTCCAGACCGCGCAGCACCTCCGCCTCTCCGGTATCGGCGTCGGCATCGGCGTTCCCTGCGGTGCCCAGCAGCAGCCACCGGCCCTCCAGGACCGCCGTCTCCGGGCCGCCGGTCAGGCGCTCCCACTGCACCCGGTAGCGCCAGCCGTCCGTGGTGCGGCGCTCCACCTGGGCCCGCCGCCAGGCGGACAGCGCAGGGACCACACCGTCCAGCGCGGGCCCGGACACCCGGAGCACCTCGGCAAGTTCATCGGTGTCCTCGCGCTCCACGGCCTGCCAGAAGGCGGACTCCTCCGGCTGGCCGGCCCCCGGCACCCCAACCGCCGAACGGCGGGGCTCCGGCCAGTACCGGGTGCGCTGGAACGCGTACGTGGGCAGCGCGACGGGGTCCGCCTCGCCGGACAGCACCGCCCAGGACACCGGCACGCCCCGCACGAACAACGCCGCCATCGCCGCGACCAGCGCGTCGGCCTCCTCGCGGTCCTTGCGGAGAGTCGGGACGCAGGTCGAACCGGGGGTCGTGCTCTGGTTGTTCTGGGTGAGGGCGGTGAGGGTGCTGTCGGGTCCGATCTCCAAGAAGCGCGTGACGCCCTGCTCGG
>NZ_BAAHCA010001320.1:0-1035 GCF_054776295.1 Streptomyces sparsus | reverse complement strand
CTCGCCCGCCGGACCTGGTACGCCGCCCAGTCGGCGCTGGCCGTCGGCGTCGCCGCCTTCGTCCACCGGCTGCTCGGCGGTCCGGCCGCACTGACCGATCCCCAGCCGGCCGTGCTGCTGCCCGCGCTGGCCACCGCAGCCGCCTACAGCCTCTTCCTGACGCTGACCGACGGCGGCGTCCTGATCGCCGCGGAGGGCTGCTCACCGCGCGCCGCCTGGCGCGGACGGACCCTGCACGGCCTCCTGCCGCACCTGGTGCAGGGGCTGGCCGCGCTGATGATGGCCGTGCTGTGGCACAGCCCGTACGGGCCGCCGGCCGCGCTGTGCGTGCTGCTGCCGATGGTCACCGGCTGCTGGGTCGTCGCCCAGTACCACCGCCAGCGCGCCGCCCACCAGGCCACCGTGCGGGCCCTCGTGCAGGCCGTCGACATCAAGGACCGCTACACCCGCGGGCACAGCGAGCGGGTCGGGCGGGCGTCCGCGCTGATCGCCTGCGAGCTGGGCATGGACGCCGACCGCACGGAGGCGCTGCGGCTGGCGGGCATCCTGCACGACGTGGGCAAACTCGGCGTGCCCACCCGCATCCTGCGCAAGGACGGCCCGCTGACCGACGACGAACGCCACATCATGCAACGGCACCCCGAGTACGGGCACGAGATGATCCGCGGCATCGGCTTTCTCGGGGAGGCCCGGGACGCGATCCTGCACCACCACGAGCGGCTCGACGGCACGGGCTACCCGCACGGGCTGCGCGGCCGGGAGATACCCGAGTCCGCGCGCGCCGTGGCGGTCGCCGACGCCTTCGACGCCATGACGTCCACCCGCAGCTACCGGCGCGGCCGGCCGGTCGACGAGGCCGTCATGGAACTCAGGCGGTGCGCCGGCAAGCAGTTCGACCCCCGCATGGTCCGGGCCCTGGTCCGCGCGCTGGACCGGGCCGGATGGCCACCCGCCGTCACCGCCGACCCGTCGCACACCGATCGCCCGGACACCGATCGCCCGGACACCGAGTGCCCGGAGAGCGAGCGCCGGCAC
>NZ_BAAHCA010001319.1:0-1036 GCF_054776295.1 Streptomyces sparsus | reverse complement strand
CAGGGCCAGCCCGCCGTCGTGCAGCTGCGCCGACCGGTCGGCCGGGTCAGGGCCACCAGCGAACCGTCGCTGGTGTTCCGGTTGCACGTCGACCGGCTGCCGCAGGGCAGGGCGGCGCTGCTGTTCCGCGCCCGCCGCGACGACGCCGCGGCGTCGCTGCGCCTCGTGCTGCCGCCGCGTACCGAGGCCGTCGACGGCTGGGTCGAGGTGCGCCTCGACCGGGCCGTCCACCGACTGCCCGAGTCCCGCTGGGACACCTACGTGGAGCGGGCCGTGGACGGCAGGCGCAAACGGGTCCGCGCCCAACTGGTCGAGACCGCCCGGCTGCTGTCGATGCCGGCGCCCCACGATCCCGACGGCGCCCTCGCGCCCTGGGTGCCCTACGCCACCACCGACGGTCATCTGGCCCTGCGCACCTGGCGCCGCACGGGCCACGCCGAGGTCGTCTCCGTCGACCTCGGCCCGCGGTCCTGCACCGTCCAGGCCCAGCTGTACGGGACGGCGGCGCGGGCGGCCGCGGGGGAGGCCGGCACGGTCGTCGCCGTGCCCCGCAACAAGGAGGAGCAGGCCTTCGAGCTGTCCACGTGGCCCTCTCCGGCTGCCGGCCCCCCGGCTGCCCCGCACGCCTCGCTCAGCTTCGACCTGCCCTACGACCTGCCGGCCCTGCGGCCTTCCGACGAGGCGGAGGAGGTGTGGGACCTGTGGTACCGGCCCGGTGCGGAGGGAGCGCAGCCCGTCCGGTTCGCACGCCTGCTCGGCGACCTCGCCGACCGCAAGAAGACGGACGTGCTGCCGTGGGTCCGGACGGGCGAGGGGGACACCGGCCTGCGGTGGTACTTCTCGCTCAGCAACAACCTCGCGCTGACCCGCCGGCCGCTGTCCGACGACGAGCAGGCCCAAGGGCCGGTGCCCGCACCGGCACCGGTCGAGCAGCGGCCCGCTCAGGGCGCGTCGTCGAGGGCTTCCGCCGGCACCACCTGATCCGCCGCGGCCGCCTCGTCCTCGTCCGGCGTCCCGTCCACGCCGGCGCACCGCA
>NZ_BAAHCA010001318.1:0-1036 GCF_054776295.1 Streptomyces sparsus | reverse complement strand
TCGGACGCCGGTGCGTTCGGCGCAGTCGGCGGCGGTGGCCAGGAAGGCGCCGAGCGCGCGGGGCGCGGGGGTGCGGGTGAGCAGGGCGGGCAGGAGCGCCGCCAGGACGGACCAGGCGGTGCGGTGCGCGCCGGTGTCGGCTGCGGTGGCGAGTGCGTCGCAGACGCGGTTGGGAGGGACGATGCCGCGGTCGATCAGTGCGAGCAGGTCCGCGGCGAGCAGGTCCGGGTCGAGGTGTCGGCGGGCGGCGAGCAGCAGCAGGGCGTCCACGGCGTGGGTGCGGTCGTCGCGGCTCTGGGCGCTGAGGCCGTAGGCGAGTATCAGGTGCAGGCCGGGTGAGCCGGCTTCGCCCGGTGCCTCGGCGAGCAGGGGCAGGACGCGGCAGGCTTCGCTGATGCCCCAGCCGTCGAGGTCCATTGCCGCCGCCACGAGTCCGGCGGCGAGGGTCTCGCGGTGGCCGGGGCAGGCGGCCAGCTGGTGGCTGGGACGCAGGTGGTGCCAGAAGCAGACCTCGGTGCCGGGTGCCAGGGGCCGGGCGAGGCGCTGGGTTTCGGGCTCGCGGCAGATGTCGTGCAGCGCGGGATGGGCCTGGATGTCGTACCGGATGTACCTGCCGGCTGACTCGTTCGACCGGTACCACCGCTGCTTCACCTTGGCGACGCGGCGTTCCAGCGGGGGCGGGGCGATCGGGCCGTCGGCCAGCAGGGCCGCCAGCCGGTCGCCGTGCTCGGTGCCCGACTGCCGGGCCCGGCTGATCGGCTCGGTGGGGTCGTCGGGGTGCTGGACGCGGAGCAGTGCCTGCTCGAAGTCGAGCGGTGCCGGCTGCACGCCGAAGCGGTCGTAGGCGGCGAGCCGGTCGAGCAGTTCGGCGGGGTCGAGCCGGCCGAAGTGGTCGCTGGGGGTGGCGAGCAGCAGGGGCAGCGGCTGGCCGGTCGCAAGGTGTTCTGCTGAGAGGTGTTCGGCTGCCTCACGCAGGCGGCCGTCGAGCAGGGCGGTGAAGCGCAGGTGCGGGCAGCTGTGGCCGTGCCGGCCGCCG
>NZ_BAAHCA010001317.1:0-1036 GCF_054776295.1 Streptomyces sparsus | reverse complement strand
GCTGCGGCGTCGACTCCGCGGCCACCGCCGGGCGGGCCGGGGGCGCGGTCACCGGTTCCTGGTGGGGCGCGACCCGCTGCTGGGCCAGCAGCTGCGGTGGGAACAGCACCACCACGCCGGTGCCGCCGCGTGACGACGGCCGGAAGTTGACACCGATGTCGTACTTGGCCGCGAGTCGCCCGACGACCGCCAGGCCCAGGCGGGTGCCCTGGAGCGACGCCAGGTCCGTCACCCGGCCGGAGACCGACTCCTCGGCCCGGCGCATCGCCGCCGCGGCCATCTTCAGGCCGCTGTCCTCGATGGTGACCACGATGCCGGCGGCGCGCTCCTCGACGTAGACGTGCACCTCGTCGATGGGCGGTGAGAAGTTCGCCGCGTTGTCCATGAGTTCGGCGAGCAGGTGCATCACGCCCTCGGCCGCGAACCCGGCCACCGCCGCGGTGCTGGAGCAGTGCAGCCGCACCCGCTGGTAGGCGGCGATACGGCCCACCGCGCCACGCAGGATGCTCTCCATGCCGATGGGCTTGTTCCACGCCCGGCTCGACCGGCCGCCCATCAGCAGGGCCAGGCGGTCCGTCATCAGGCCGAGCTGGGAGGTGTTGTGGTCAAGCCGCAGCAGGTCGCCGAAGACCTCCTCGCCGTGCCGGTCCTGCATCTCGCGGAGGTCGGCGAGCATGTTGACGGCCTTCGCCTGCACCCGGCTGAGTGCTTTGGCGCTCGCCGCCTGGGCGGCCGAGGCGCGCCGCTCACTGGTGGCGAACTCCCGTATCACGGTCTCCACCAGGACGCGGACCCGCTCGTCCTCCGGGCACTGCACCCCGGCCAGCGCGGTGTTCGCGGACGCCCCCCGGCGCAGGGTCGCCAGCGCGCTCGGCAGCGTCTGCGTGGTCAACCGGTCCAACTCGCCCGCCAGGTAGGCCTCCTGGCGCCTGGCGGTGTCGGCCGCGGCGACGGCGGAAGCCGCCCGCTCCTCGCCGGCGGCCAGTTCGGTGGCGAACGACTGGAGGACACGGCGCAGCGATCCGTCCGACTGCGG
>NZ_BAAHCA010001316.1:0-1037 GCF_054776295.1 Streptomyces sparsus | reverse complement strand
CCCGGCCGGTCGGCGCGGCCGGCTCGGCGGCCAGCGCGAACGCCGCGACCGGGATCGCGACGGGCAGGCACACCACCAGTGCCCAGCCGATCACCTGCCAGCCGGGTATCTCCCGGGCCAGCCGGCCGCCCTCTCCGTACCCGGCGGCGCACAGCATCAGCGCGGCGAAGAGCAGCACGTCACCCGAGGAGAGGCCGCCGCCGCTCTCCTGGACGGCGAACGCGACGACGACCGCGGCACCGGCCCCGGCAGCCGCCCAGAAGGTCCGGCTGTGCCGCACCCGGTGCCGCACCGCCCCGTAGGCCGCGGTGGTCAGCGGCAGCAGGCCCACCACCACCGCCGCGTGCGCCGTGCTGGAGGTCCGCAGCGCGAGAGTGGTCAGCAGGGGGAACCCCACGACCACACCGCCGGCCACCACCAGCAGCGGGCCGCGGTGCCGGCGCAGGGGCGGGCGGACCCGCATGACCAGCAGGCAGCTGAGTGCCAGCGCGCCGGCCAGCGTCATGCGCAGCCCGGTCACCGACCACGGACCGAAGCCCTCCAGGGCCCAGGCCGTGCCGGGAAAGGTGAGCGAGAAGGCCGTCACTCCGAGTCCGGCGAGCACCGTGCCGCGGAGCACGTGTCCGCCGCGGTGCGCCGGTTCGGGGGAGGGGATCGCTACTGTCCTGGCGGGAGTAGCGCTATCGTGCAGTCTCATGAAAAACAGTAGCAGTGTGGCGGAGCTGGCCGACACCCTGCGCGGCGAGCTGCACCGCTATCCGCCGGGCAGCCGTCTGCCCTCCAGTCGGGCCCTCGTCGACCGGTTCCGGGTCAGTCCCGTCACGGTCTACGTCGCGGTCGCCGCGCTGGTGGCCGGAGGCCGCGTCGTCACCCGTCCCGGGGCGGGGGCGTTCCGCGCGCAGGCCCCCACCGACCGGGCGCCCGCCCGCGGTGACACCTCCTGGCAGGAGGTGTCCCTCAGCGCCGAGTCCGCACCCGACCAGGTGCCGCGCACGGTGGACGCCTCGGGGCTGCTCGCCACGCTGACCGCCGCACCC
>NZ_BAAHCA010001315.1:0-1039 GCF_054776295.1 Streptomyces sparsus | reverse complement strand
GACCCGGCCGCGCCCGTGCTGTCGGTGGGCTCGGAGGGTGACGCGGTCCGTGAGGTGCAGGCCCGGTTGCAGCAGCTGAAGGTGTTCCAGCGGAATCCGACGGGCTACTACGGTTCGGTCACCGCCGCCGCGGTGCGGTCCTTCCAGGGCGCGCGGGCGCTGCCCGTGACCGGCTCGACGGACGCGGCGACCTGGCGCACGCTGCGGGCGCAGACCAGGAAGCCGACGGCGCGCGAGCTCCGTCCGGCGACGAGTCTCCCCGTGGCCGCCCCGGACCCTCGGTGCATGACGGGCCGGGTGCTCTGCGTCAGCAAGGAGAGCCGGACGCTGGCGTGGATGGTGAACGGCCGCGTGGTCTCGGCGATGGACGTCCGGTTCGGTTCGGAGTACACGCCGACCCGTGAGGGCGCCTTCAAGGTCGACTTCAAGAGCCGCGACCACCATTCGACGCTGTACGACACCCCGATGCCGTACGCGATGTTCTTCAGCGGCGGGCAGGCCGTGCACTACTCGGCGGACTTCGCGGCTGCCGGATACAGCGGCGCGTCCCACGGCTGCGTCAACGTGCGGGAGAAGGAGAAGATCGCGAAGGTCTTCGACGCCGTCAGACCGGGCGACAAGGTGATCGTCTACAGCTGAGCCGCGGAGAGTGGCACGAGAGGTGCGACGGCCCCGGGCCTGAGGCTGGAAGGCTGAGGTCCGAGGGCCGAAGCCCGGGGCTCGAAGCCTGGAGGAGGAAGAGGCGCGGGCGGGATCGGGGGAACGAATCCCGCCCGCGCCATCGCGCGGCCCCGTAGGTACGGGGGGAACCCCGGGTGCCGCGCTCGCCGATGACCAGTCGGCTCACTCTGTACTGCGCCGGGGGGCGGGAAAGTGTCACACCCGGCCGGGTCCGGACGGCACAGGGGCAACGTCCGGTCGGCTTCCGCTCAGGAAAGCGTGGGGGACGGCTCGGGATCGGGGCTCATGGTCGGCCCGGGGCCGCCGGGGGTGCCGGAGCCGCCAGGGGTGCCGCCGGTCGGGTCGCCGGTGCCGCCGG
>NZ_BAAHCA010001314.1:0-1040 GCF_054776295.1 Streptomyces sparsus | reverse complement strand
CGCATCGGTGATCCGGCCGTCGGTCGCGACGGCGACGGCCTCGGTGAAGGTGTCGAAGCACTGCTGGCCCGCACCGTCCATGCCCGCGACGCAGTGCTGCCCGTTCGCCCCCGGGGCCGCGTTGCCGGCCGGCTCGGCGGCGGGCAGGTCGGCGAGCCCGCAGGCGACGGTGAAGGTCACGGCCGCTGCTCTACGGATGTCTCTTCGGGGCATATTCAACTCCCATGCGATTGACCGTACTTGGCGCGGTACGACTGCCTCGGGAGCGCTCTCTGAAACTCCTTGCCCGCTATTGACTGGAAATTGGCAGCACCGTCCAGGTGAGGCTTCCGAGGTGCCCGGAAATGTGGGATCACGAGGCTCCGGATTCGACCGGCGTAAATACAGGAGCAATGCACCGCCCCCGGCCGCGGCGAATGATCTGCGACGAGCGGCCAATTCGACGGACTTCACACAGCCCCGCAAACCACCGGAGATCCGCGTGCCACCTGGGCGGACGCCGCACGGCGCCCGACTCCCCCACGGCCCGCCCCTCCGCTCCCCCGGCGCCTCGCCCGGGCCCGGGAACGGGCACCGCCACGCCCGGTGAACGCACGCCGGATGAAGGCGCATCACGCGCCATCTGCACACCCTCGCACCGACCCGGCTTTCACCCCGGACCACCCACTCGCCTGGGCTCCCCGATATGCGAGGGACCAACGACGTGCGCCGTCCCACCCATGCGCATCCGGTCCACGCATTCGCACCGGCCCACCCATTGGATGTGGATCACTCATTCGCAGGAGATCACCGGGACACCGGCCGGAGGACGCAGCGGAAATCGCTCTCCCTCGTCCCGGAGAACTCCCATTTCCCGGAGAACTCCCAGTTCGAGCGCCGGTGTGCATACGCGGAACTCATCGGACCCGATCTCCGACCAGGCCCGTTCCTCGCCGTCGCGGGTCCGGCGCCCGGCCCCACCGGAAGTGGCCGGCCCGCCACGGAAGCCCCGCGAGCCCGGCCGGTCCACCGTCCGGCCCCGGGGCCGGGTGGTACGACCG
>NZ_BAAHCA010001313.1:0-1043 GCF_054776295.1 Streptomyces sparsus | reverse complement strand
CCGCTCCGCCGCACCCGCCGACGCGCCCTACGACCTGGTGGTGCTCTCCTGCGTGGGCGGCACCGTGCAGGCGATGCTGCACGGCGTCGCACACCGCTGGTCGGACGCCGGGAACGGCGACGGCACCGCGGACGCCGCGGACGCGGAAGGCACCGCGGACGCCGGAGGTGCCGGGTCCACCGCGCCGGCCGACGGCCGACGCCGACCCGTCCTGGTCACCGGCTACGTGGGCGTCGTCTACGAGAAGCTCGCCGACGGACTGCTGCTCCGCAACGGCGCCGACGTCGTGCTGGCCAACTCCGCCTACGACGCCGAGCGGTTCCGCGCGGTCTACGCCGGAGTCGGGGCCGACCCCTCGGCCGTCGTGCGGTGCGCGCTGCCGTTCCTCGGGGGCGAGCCGCACCGGCCCTCCACCGAACGGCCGTTCACCGTCACCTTCGCCGTGCAGCCCTCGGTGCCCGCCAGCCGCGCGGACCGGCTCTACCTGCTGCGCCGCGCCGCGGAGCACGCCCGGACGCACCCGGAACGCGAGGTGCTGATCAAGCTGCGCAGCAAGCCTGGGGAGCAGACCACCCACATCGAGGAGCAGCCCTACCAGCGCCTGGTGGGCCGGCTGCCCGGCGGTCTGCCCGCCAACTGCCGCCTCCAGTACGGGCACATGGGTGAGGTGCTGGACCGCACCGACCTGCTGGTGACGGTCAGCTCCACCGCCGCCCTGGAGTCCCTGCACCGGCGGATACCCACCGCCGTGCTGACCGACCTGGGCATCCGCGAGGCGCTCGGCAACCACCACTTCATCGGTTCCGGCTGCCTGGCCTCCTGGGACGAACTCGACGCCGGCCTGCTGCCGAAGGCCGACCCGGAGTGGACCACGCACCAGGGCGTCACCTCCGACGGGCCCCACGAGGCGACCTTCGACGCCGCCCGGGCCCGGGTCGCCGAACTGGTCGGCCGGCCTGAACTGCCGCCGGTCCGCCCCTACTACACGGCGACCACCGCACCCGGCTACCTGCCGGGCGTGCTCGCCCGGCACGGCCTCGGCC
>NZ_BAAHCA010001312.1:0-1046 GCF_054776295.1 Streptomyces sparsus | reverse complement strand
CATCCCCGGACCCCGTCCACCCGGCCACACCAACTCCCGGCCGCCCCCCGGGTCGTCCCGACCACTGCCGATCGTCCCCGTCCGCTTCCTGCCGCTCCCGCCGTGTCCCCGCGCGCGTCGGCCGGCGGTCAGCCCTGGCGGCGCAGCCAGTCGTAGGCGGTGTGGGCGTCGAAGGTCCGCTGGCCGCCGGGGAACCGCAGCGACGCGGCGGCGAACGCCGGATCGTCGGCGGTGTCGGGCACGTAGGGCACGGCGATGCAGCGCATGCCCGCCCGCCGTGCGGCTTCCGCGCCGGCGGGTGCGTCCTCGACGACCACGCAGGACGCCGGCTCCGCGCCCAGCCTCCTGGCCGCCTCCAGGAACACGTCCGGTGCCGGCTTGCCGTGCGGCACCTCCTCGGCGGACACCCAGCGCGGCAGCAGCGTCGACAGGCCGGTACCGGTGAGCACCGCCTCGATGGTGAGCCGTGAGGAGCCCGACGCGACGATCAGCGGATGCCCGGCGGTGTGCAGCAGCTCCACGAGGGCCGCCATCTGCTCGAAGACGGGCATCGAGCGACGGGCGAGCGCGAGGTAGGCCTCGTTCTTCTCGGCGAGCAGCTGCTCCACGGGTGCGTCGATGCGGTGGGCGCGGCGCAGCTCCGCCAGCGTCTCCCTGGTGCCGACCCCGATGAAGCGGGTGTGCATCTCCCAGGAGAAGTCGGGCACCCCGTGCCGCGCCAGCACCTGCCGGCCCGCCTCGTGGTAGTGCGGCTCGCTGTCCACCAGGGTGCCGTCGAGATCGAAGATCACCGCGGGGCGCGGAGTGCCGTTGTCCATGGCCTCAGCATGCCAAGCCCGCCGAGCCGATTTGGATGCAGGGGGCAAGAGATGTTTTCCTCGTCCACGTATCAGCATGCGGACAGCGAGGGCGGGGGTAGTCAGTGCGGCAGAAGTTCGTTGCGCCCGACCCCGGCCGGCTGCGGCTCCGCACCTCACTGCGCGCGGTGCTCGGCGTGGGCGCGGCCGTCGTCGCCGCCGCGTCCGTCGGGACCGGACTGCCGCCGG
>NZ_BAAHCA010001311.1:0-1046 GCF_054776295.1 Streptomyces sparsus | reverse complement strand
GGCTGCGCCACGAGGCACGCGGGTCAGCGCAGGCGCTCGCCGACCCGGCCGAGTGCCTCGGCCAGCACGGCGAGTTCGGTGCGGTCGAGGGAGCCGATGAGTGCCTCGCGCACGGCGGCCACATGGCCGGGCGCGGCGCCCTCCAGCGTGCGCCGGCCCTCGTCGGTGAGCACGGCGAAGACCCCGCGCACGTCCGTGGGACAGGAGCGCCGCTGCACCAGACCGCGCTTCTCCAGCCGGCCGATCTGGTAGGTCAACCCGCTCTTCGAGGTGATGACGGCGTGGGCCAGCTCGGACATGCGCATGGACGACTCAGGGGCGTTGGCCAGCAGGACCAGCACCTCGTACTGGGTGTGGGAGAGGCCCGCCGCCTCCTTGAGCTGTTGTTCCAGGCGGCGTTCCACGCGGTGGCCGGCCTCCAGGAAGGCCCGCCAGGCAGCCATCTCCTGCTCGTCCAGCCAACGTGTCTCGGTCATGCGTCGAGTCTACGCCTCCCTTTGTTCAAATTCGAATCAGACGGTAGGCTGCCGACGACCAGCGGGGTTCAAATTTGAATCACTCCGTCGGTCCAGCCCTGTCCGCTGCCCCCTCACCCTCCGTGGAGAGCCCCATGACCTCCCTCACCGCACCGGCCGCCGGCACCACCGCCCCGACCGCCGATCCCGGCCCCCGCACCGCACACGACGCCGGGCTGCTGGTCCTGCGTGTCGGCCTCGGCCTCACCATGGCGGCGCACGGCGCCCAGAAGCTGTTCGGCTGGTTCGGCGGCGGCGGGCTGGACGGCACCGCCGGCTTCTTCGCCTCCGTCGGCTACCCGGCCGCCGACACCATGGCCCTGGTCGCCGCCGTCTCCGAGACGCTCGGCGGACTGGCCCTGGTCCTCGGCCTGCTGACCCCGCTGGCCGGTGCCGCGGTGTTCGGAACCATGCTCAACGCGCTCGCGGTGAAGTGGGGCGGCGGCTTCTTCGCACCGGAAGGCGTCGAGTACGAGCTGCTGCTCGTCACCGGCGCCGCCGCGCTCACCCTCGCCGGCCCCGGCCGCTGGG
>NZ_BAAHCA010001310.1:0-1047 GCF_054776295.1 Streptomyces sparsus | reverse complement strand
CGGCCATCAGCCGCTCCACCGCTGCGGTGTCTTGCCGGGGCGGCAGGCCGTCGAGGACGGCGGCGAGGGCCGCCCGTAGTTCTGCGTCGATCACCGGGACAGTCTAGGGACGCACCGCACGCGCCAGCCGCGTGGCCGCCGCGGCCCTCGGCGAGCTGTCGGGGCGGGACGGGCGCACCGGGTGCACGGTGTTGGCGAGCAGCACCAGGAAGGTGTCGGTGGCCCGGTCCAGCACCAGGCTGGTCCCGGTGAAGCCGCAGTGGCCCGCCGCGCCCCTCCCGGCCAGCTCGCCCATGAAGTACCGCTGGTCGACGGCGAAACCGAGGCCGCCGAGCAGCAGGTCCACCGACTCGGGGGTGAGCACCCGGGTGCCGTCGTGGGAGCCACCGCCGAGCAGCGCCCGGCACAGCACCGCCAGGTCGCGGGCCGGTGCGAACAGTCCGGCGTGCCCGGCGACGCCACCGAGCGCGTGGGCGTTCTCGTCGTGGACGACGCCGCGCAGCATGCCGCGGTCGGCCTTGGCGTGCGGCCGGCGCTGATCCTCGGTGGCGGCCGCGGCCGGCACCGGACCGTAGCGGGTGCCGGTCATGCCGAGCGGACCGGTGACGCCCTCGGCCACCAGTGCGTCGAGGGGGCGGCCGGTGATCCGTTCCAGCACCTGCTGGAGCGCGATGAGGTTGAGGTCGGAGTACAGGTAGGTGCCCGGGGGCCGGACGAGGCCGTCGGCCCACAGCAGCTCCAGGCCGTGCCCGTCGTGGAACGGCAGCTCGGGGCGCAGCCCCGAGGTGTGCGTGAGCAGCTGCCGTACCGTGACCCGGCTCTTGCCGTTCGCCGCGAACTCCGGGACGTGGGCGGCGACTTCGTCGTCCAGTCCCAGGGTTCCGCGCTCGTGCTGCTGGACGGCGACGACGGCGGTGTAGAGCTTGCTGACGGAAGCGAGGTCGAAGGGCGTGCCGGTGCGTGCCGGGACCGGTGCGGCGGCCGGCACGCCCTGGGCCGCCCAGCGCACGGCCAGCCCGGTGGCGTGCTCGACGACCAGCCAGGGGC
>NZ_BAAHCA010001309.1:0-1050 GCF_054776295.1 Streptomyces sparsus | reverse complement strand
GGGCACGCCGCCACGGCACCGCCGGCCGTAGGAGCCCGCCTCCCGGGCGGCCGTCTCCGCGTCACTGGACACGATCGCGGCCACCATCCGGGAGTGGTCCAGGTACTCCTCCGGCCGGAGCCGGGCCCCGACGTCGTGCCGCAACTGCTGCCGCAGGACGGCGCCCAGATCCGCGTGCACGGCGCTGAGCACCTCGTTGTGCGAGGCACGGACGACGGCCAGGTGCAGGGCCGCGTCCGCCTGCACGAACCGCTCCACCTCACCCGAGGCCCACGCCGCCTCCCGGCGCTCCAGCAGGGTCTGCAACCGGCGCACGTCGTCCTCGCTCCGGCGCAGCGCGGCCAGCCGGGCGGCCTCGGCCTCCAGCGTGGCCCGCACCTCGGCGACGTGCAGCGGATCCGCGCCCGCGAACCGCCGGTGCATCACCCCGGCCAGCTCGCTGGTGGCCACCACGTACGTGCCGGAGCCCTGCCGGATGTCCAGCAGGCCGTTGTGCGCGAGCGCTCGCACGGCCTCCCGCACGGTGTTGCGCGCCACCTGGAGACGGGCCACCAGTTCCGGTTCGGTCGGGATGCGGCTGCCCACCGGCCACTCGCCGGAGGTGATCTGCCCGCGCAGGGTGTCGATCACCTGCGTGACGAGTGCGGAACGGCGGGGTGAGGACAGCGGCACGGGCTCTCCAACGGGTCGGGCGGACGGACGGCGGGCCACCGACAGGCCGCGGTGAGCGGTGGAGCCGCCCAGGGCGGCCCGCGACCCACCTATTCATCCCATGATTCTATGATGGCCGCATGGCGCACGAGAACCGGCTCAGCCGCGTGACCCCGACGACCCCGGAACCTCCGGCGGCGCCCCGCGGTGCCCCGGCCTCCCCGTGGACGACGCGACTGGTGGTCGCCGGCCTCGTGCTGACCGCGCTCAACCTGCGCCCCGCCGTCTCCGGACTCGGCCCGCTGCTGGCCGAGTTCCGCTCCGACCTGGGCATGAGCGGCACCGTCGCCGGCCTGCTCACCTCGATGCCCGCCCTCTGCTTCGCCGTGTTCGGCGGCG
>NZ_BAAHCA010001308.1:0-1051 GCF_054776295.1 Streptomyces sparsus | reverse complement strand
GGCCGGCGGGGGACGGCTGCCAGGGCGCGCCGGGCACGACCAGGGGGCTGCCGGTCACCGGGTCCGGCACCACCACGGAGTCCAGGCCGAACACCTCCCGGACCAGCTCGGCGGTGACCACCTCGGCCGGGGCGCCGCGGGCCACGACCCGGCCGTCCTTCATGGCGACGAGGTGGCCGGCGTAGCGGGCGGCCTGGTTGAGGTCGTGCAGCACCATGACGACGGTCCGGCCGCGGTCCTGGTTGAGCTGCCGGACCAGGTCCAGCACCTCCACCTGGTGGGCGATGTCCAGGAACGTCGTCGGCTCGTCGAGCAGCAGCAGCTCGGTCTCCTGGGCCAGCGCCATCGCGATCCACACCCGCTGCCGCTGCCCGCCGGACAGCGAGTCCACCGCCCGGTCGGCCAACTCCAGCACGTCGGTGCGGGTCATGGCGTCGGTGACGGCCAGCTCGTCCTCCGCGGACCACTGCTGCCACCACCGCTGGTGCGGCTGGCGGCCCCGGGACACCAGGTCGGCGACGGTGATCGCCTCCGGCGCGACCGGCGACTGCGGCAGTAGCCCGACGGCCTGCGCGATGCGCCGGGTGGGCAGCCGGGAGAGTTCGGTGCCGTCCAGCAGCACCGCGCCGCCCCGCGGTTTCAGCAGCCGGCCGAGAGCCCGCAGCGTGGTCGACTTGCCGCACGCGTTGGGACCGACGATGGCCGTCACCTCGCCGTCGGGCACGTCCAGGTCCAGGCCGTCGACCACCGGGCGGTCGTCGTAGGCCAGCGTCAGGTCCTGCGCGCGCAGCCGCGACGTGCGGTCGGGACTCATGCCGTGCCTCCGGTGCGGCTGCGGATCAGCAGCCAGATCAGGTAGGGGGCGCCGATCGCGGCGGTCAGCACCCCGACGGGCAGTTCGGTCGGCGACAGCAGCCGGCGGGCCAGCAGGTCGCCGGCGGTGACGATGAACGCGCCCAGCAGCGCGGAGCCGAGCAGCGGGATCTGCGCGGTCCTGGTCAGCCGGCGGGCGACCTGCGGGGCGAGCAGTGCGACGAAGTCGACCGGGCCG
>NZ_BAAHCA010001307.1:0-1053 GCF_054776295.1 Streptomyces sparsus | reverse complement strand
CCGCCCGTACGCCCGCGCCCGGCCGTCCGCGGGCCCGGTTGCCAGCGGGCCCGGCCGCCGTACGCCCGGGGTGTCGGCGCACCCCCTATATGGGGTGAAACGGAAGAGATCCGTCTGCGTGAGCCGGGTCTCCCCGGGTACGCGGAGGACATGAACGAGATCCTTGCGCAGCGGGACCTGCTGGTCGGCATCGGCCCGTTCCTCGCCGGCCTCGGCGTGGTGACGGTCCTGATCCTTGCTGTCTGGCTCGGCGTGCGCCAGGTCAAGGGCGGCCGCCGGATCAGTCGCCCGGCGGCCGACCCGCCCCCGGCGACGCCGGTCGGTTACGAGTCCGGGCCGCCCGAGGACACCGAGATGCCGCACGACGGCCACCGCCGCTCGCCGCACGAACTGAAGGACCACGGGTCCTCCGGCGACGGCATGCCCGACCGCCGGGACCAGGAACGCTGACCCGCGCCGACCGGCCGACGCGCTGCCCCCGGACCGCCGTGCCGAGCGGCTGACCCAGCCGACAAGCTGATCCCTGGCCCCCGCAGGCGACCGCCCATCGCAGCCCGAAGTGCTGCCCCCGGTCCCACACAGGTGACCACCCCGCCGCCGCCCCGCACCGGCCGCAGGCACCGGCCGCCGCCTCGCAGCGCTACCGCTGGCGCAACGCCGTGATCGGCGGCACCGGCTTCGTCACCGGCGTGCTGTTCCACCCGAGGGTCAACGGCCTCGCCTACGCCCGGACCGACATCGGCGGCGCCTACCGCTGGGACGACCGGACGGCCCGCTGGACGCCGCTCAACGACGACCTGGGCTGGGACGACTGGAACCGCACCTGTGTGGAGGCGATGGCCGTCGACCCGTCCCACCCCGACCGGCTGTACCTGGCCGTCGGCACCTACGCCCAGCCGTGGGCCGGCAACGGCGCGGTGCTGCGCTCCACCGACCGGGGCGCGACCTGGGCGCGCACCGACCTGGACGTGAAGCTCGGCGCCAACGAGGACGGGCGCGGCACCGGCGAGCGCCTGCTCGTGGACCCGGGCGACAGCAGCACCCTGTGGCTGG
>NZ_BAAHCA010001306.1:0-1054 GCF_054776295.1 Streptomyces sparsus | reverse complement strand
CCCGGGGTCGGGCGGCGCGGCGGTGTCCGCCGGCGCTCCGCGCCCGGGTTCGGCCTGCCGGAGGTCGGCGAGCCACAGGCGCTGGAGCATGTGCCAGTCCTGCGGGTGCTCGGCGATGCCGGCCGCGAAGCCGTCCGCCATGCGCTGGGTCATGGCCGCGGTGCGTTCCTTGCGGGTGCCGGTCTGCGGCACCTCCACGGCCGGGTGCACGAAGCCCTTCATCACCGGGGTGTCGTCGAACCAGAGGTTGACCGGCAGCAGCAGCGCCCCGGTCTGCTGGGCCAGCAGGGCGGGCCCGCCGGGCATCCGGGTCGGCTCGCCGAAGAAGGAGACCTCCACCCCGGAGGCGGAGAGGTCCCGGTCGGCGACGAGTGCCACCACGCCGCCGGCCCGGAGCCGCCGGGCGAGGGTGCCGAACGTGGTGCGGCCGGTGTGCGGCAGCACCTCCATGCCGAGCCCCTCCCGGTAGGCGACGAAGCGGTCGTAGAGGGTCTCCGGTTTGAGGCGTTCGGCGACGGTCGTGAAGGGGATGCGCTGGTAGGTGGCGAGCCAGGCGCCGGCCAGGTCCCAGTTGGCCATGTGCGGCAGGGCCAGCACCACGCCCCGGCCCGCGTCCAGGCTGTCGGTGACGCGGTGCAGGTTCTCGATCTCCAGGCTCTCCGCGACGCGCTGCGGGCTCCAGGCGGGCAGCCGGAACGACTCCATCCAGTAGCGCAGGTAGGAGCGCATGCCGGCGCGGGACAGCTCGGCGAGCTCCTCCGCCGAGGCGTGCGGTACCACCCGGGCGAGATTGGCCTCCAACTGCCGCACGCCCGCGCCGCGCCGCTTCCACGCCCGGTCGGCGATGGTGCGTCCGAGCCGCACCGAGGTGCGTTCCGGCAGCCGCTTCACCGCGGTCCAGCCCAGTCCGTAGAGGCCGTTCGTGAGCCGTTCCCTCATGCCTGTCCGCTCCCCTGTCCGGCCTGCGGGTCGGTCGCCCGGCCGGTGGCCGGCCCGCGTACCGCTCCCCCGTCGCGCCGTCCCCCGTCGTCCGGTGCGGACGCCGCCGGGCGGG
>NZ_BAAHCA010001305.1:0-1054 GCF_054776295.1 Streptomyces sparsus | reverse complement strand
GAGCCTGTGCCGCGCCGGGGGGGCCGGACGTCTTCCGGGCCCGGCCGGCGCCGAGCGCGGCGACGAAGTCGGCGATGTCGCCCACCACACGTGCCGGGCGCTCCCAGTGGACGGCGTGGCCGGCGCCCTCGTGGACGAGGAGCCGGGAGCCGGGGACGGCGTCCAGGATCACCTGCTGATCGGCGCGGGGGAGGAAGGTGTCCTGGTCGCCCCAGAGCACCAGGGTGGGCACGAGGATGCCGGACAGGGTGGCCCGCAGGTCCGACTCGACCAGGCCGCGCAGGCTGTCGCGCCACACCCGGGCCGGCGCCTTGAGGCTCTCCGTGACCATGGTCTCCAGGAAGTCCGGCGTGACGGGCTCGGCTGTCATGCGGCGGTGGAAATCTGCCACGAAAGCCCGGTCGACCGGGTCCCGGAGGTCGCTGACGGTCTGCCGCAGTTCGGTGCTCCCCGGCTTGTCGGCGAGCGTGGCGGGTGTTCCGAGCAGGACCAGGCCGGCTACCCGGTCCGGGTACCGTCCGGCGACGATCCGGGCCTGCACCCCGCCGCTGGAACCGCCCACCAGCACGGCCCGCTCGATCCCTACCGCGTCCAGGAACGCGACCAGGTCGGCCGCCAGCTCCGCGGGCGCGTAGCCGTCGGCGGGCTTGTCGGCGTCGCCGTGCCCGCGCTGGGTCGGAGCGTAGCCGTGCAGCGTCGTGGGGAAGCGGCGCAGCAGCGGCTCGAACGTGCGCCAGGAGTCCGCGTAGCCGTGGACGAGGACGACGGGGAGCGTCCCCGGGTAACCCGCCTCGGCGTAGGGCAGCGTCAGCCCTTCCGGCAGGGTTCCGCTCAGTACGGCGGTGCGTACGGCGATGGTGGACAAGGTTCATCCTCCTCAGCCCCCTTGCGAGCGTAACCGACCCGGTCCGGCCCGGCAGCGGTGGTGATCCGCGCGGTCACGGCGGCAGCACCGACGGTACTGGCAGCACCGGCGCCACCGGCACCGGCTGTCGGTGCCGGTGCTGCCGCCGGTGCCGGTGGAACCGGGGTCACCGGGACCGGCGCGGCTTCC
>NZ_BAAHCA010001304.1:0-1055 GCF_054776295.1 Streptomyces sparsus | reverse complement strand
GCGGAGCCGGCGGACGGGCCCGTGGAGGAACCGGCAGCGGCGCCGGAACGGCGGACGGTGCTCGCCGACACCGGCGCCCCTTCGGCCGACCTCTTCCGGCAGTACCTGCGGGAGATCGGCCGCATCCCGCTGCTCAGCGCGGCCGAGGAGGTGGAGCTGGCCCGCCGCGTCGAGGCCGGTCTGTTCGCTGAGGAAAAGCTCACCCGCGGCACGGACCTCGACGAGCGGCTCGCGCACGACCTGGACCGCCTGGTGGTGCTGGGCCGCATGGCGAAGCGCCGGTTGACGGAGGCCAACCTGCGGCTGGTGGTGTCCGTGGCCAAACGTTACGTCGGACGCGGCCTGACCATGCTCGACCTGGTGCAGGAGGGCAATCTCGGGCTGATCCGGGCGGTGGAGAAGTTCGACTACACCCGGGGCTACAAGTTCTCCACGTACGCCACCTGGTGGATCCGGCAGGCCATGTCGCGCGCCCTCGCCGACCAGGCACGCACCATCCGGGTGCCGGTGCACGTGGTCGAACTGATCAACCGGGTCATCCGGGTGCAGCGACGCATGCTGCAGGAGCGCGGCTACGAACCCACTCCGCAGGAGGTCGGCGCCCACCTCGGTCTGCCGGCCGAGCGCGTCGCGGAGGTGCTGCGGCTGGCCCAGGAGCCGATCTCGCTGCACACCACGGTCGGTGAGGAGGACGACGTCCACCTCGCCGACCTGATCGAGGACGGCGACACGCCCTCCCCCGTGGAGTCGGCCGCGTTCCTGCTGCTCCGGGAACACCTGGACGCGGTGCTGTCCACCCTGGGGGAACGCGAGCGCAAGGTGGTGCAGCTCCGCTACGGCCTGGCCGACGGCCGCCCGCGCACGCTGGAGGAGATCGGCAGGATATTCGGCGTCACCCGGGAGCGGATCCGGCAGATCGAGTCGAAGACCCTGGGCAAGCTGCGCGACCACACCTACGCCGACCAGTTGCGCGGTTACCTGGACTGACCCGCCGCCGGCGGGGACCGCGACGGTCCCGTCCCCCGGCACGTCCGCCCGGCCGGCCGCGGTGGCCG
>NZ_BAAHCA010001303.1:0-1056 GCF_054776295.1 Streptomyces sparsus | reverse complement strand
GCCGCACAGGGTGAGGCCGGGCACCGCGTCCACCGCGGCACGGACCGCCGCCACGCGGTCCACGTGCCCGACTGCGTACTGCGGCAGGCCGCGCCGCCAGCGGGTGACGGTGGTGTCGACGGGCCGGGCGGTGAGGCCGACGGCGTCCCGGAGGTCCCGCAGCGAGAGCGCGATCAGCTCGCTGTCGTCCCGGTCGAGCAGGGCCTCCTCGCCGAGGCGGCCGACGGAGGTGCGGAGCAGGAAGAGGTCCGGGTCCTGAGCGGCGATCCAGGCCCACTTGTTGGACGCGAAGGTGGACGCCTTGATGGTCCGCCCGTCGACGGGCGGGACCAGGAAGCCGCTGCCGTCGGGCGGTCCGGTGAGGTCGGCGCGGCGGAAGGCCAGCGTGCACAGTGCCATCGAGGCGTACTCGATGCCGGCGAGCACGGATGCGGCAGCGGGCACCTCCCGGGCGAGCAGGGCCGCGGCGGCGAAAGCGGGCACCGCGAGGACCACGGCGTCGGCCTCGCGGACGCCCTGGCCGTCGACGACCTGCCAGCCGTCGTCGGTGCGGTGCAGCGCGCTCACCTCGGCGTCCGGCACGATCTGCCCGCCGGCGCCGCGCACCGACGCGGCGACCGCCTCCGGCAGCCGTCCGACGCCGCCGCTGATGCCCATGAACACCGGGCCGTCGGACGGCGCGGCGGCGGCACGTTCCCGGACGGCACGGGCCGCGGCGAGCAGTGAGGGTTCGGTGCGGGCGGCCTCGTAGAGCTGCGGTACGGCGGCGCGCAGCGAGATCCGGTAGGCGTCGCCGGCGTAGACCCCGCCCAGCAGGGGCTCGACCAGCCGGTCGACGACCTCGCGGCCGAGCCGGTCGGCGACGTAGGTGCCGACGGCGACGTCCGGGCCCATCTCGGTGGGCGGCAGGTCGGGTTCCCGGGCGAGGCGGGCCCGGCCCTCGGGGGTGAGCAGTTCCCCGACGGCGGCGGGGTCGTCGGGCACGCCCATGACGTGGCCGCGGGGCATCGGCCGGATCGCGCCCCTGGTCCAGATGGCACCGCCGAAGACGGCCGG
>NZ_BAAHCA010001302.1:0-1056 GCF_054776295.1 Streptomyces sparsus | reverse complement strand
CGCCGCGGCCCCACCGGTGTCGCCGCGGCGTCTCAGCCGGCGTCCCCTCGCAGGTAGGCGCCGAGGGCGGCGATCGCGGCCGGGTTGCGGGGGCTCTCCACGAGGTCGACGTAGTCGAGGACGAAGATCCGGTCGTTCTTCACCGCGGAGACGTCCTTCAGCGGGCCGTAGCTCCTGAGGAACTCGCGCTTCTGCTCGGCGCCGGTGTCGCCGTAGTCGTTGATGACGATGACCTCCGGGTCGCGGTCCACGACGGTCTCCCAGCCGACGGTCGTCCAGGAGTCCTCCAGGTCCTTCATCACGTGGTCGCCGCCGGCCTTGGTGATGATGTCGTGCGGGCCGGCGAACCGGCCCGAGGTGAGGGGCTTGTCCCGGCCGTCGTCGTAGAGGAAGACCCGCGGCCGGTCCTCGCCCTTCGGTGCGGCGGCCTGCGTGGCGGCGACCTCACGCTCGAACCCGTCGATCAGCTTCTCGGCGCGTTCCTCGACGTCGAAGACGGTACCGAGGTTGCGGAGGTCGGTGTAGAGCGCGTCCAGCGGCGACATCACGCCGCGCTCTCTGCCCTCGCCGCTGCGGCAGGACTCGGTCAGCAGGTACGTCCTGATGCCCAGCTTCTCCAGGGTGTCCGGGGTGAACGCGTTCTCCTCGCTGAAGCCGTAGTTCCAGCCGGCGAAGACCAGGTCCGCCTTGGCGTCCACGGCGATCTCCTTGGTGATCTGCCGCTTCGACAGCCACTCGGTCTGCCGGTAGCCGTCCTTCCAGGGCACACCGTCCAGGGTGCCCTTGTCGTCCGGCATCACGTAACCGGCCATGTGGTCGGCCAGCCCGAGCGAGAACATGATCTCGGTGATGCCGACGTCGTTGGTGACCACTCGTTCGGGTGCCTTGTCGAAGGTCTGCTTCTGGCCGCAGTTGGTGATGGTCACGGGGTAGTGGCCCGCGTCGGCGGTCTTGTCCCCGGCCTTGTGACCGGCCTTGCGGTCCGCCGCGGCGCCGGTGTCGACCTCGGCGCCGCAGCCGGTCAGCAGCAGGACGAGCGCGGCGGCCGTCGCGCCG
>NZ_BAAHCA010001301.1:0-1057 GCF_054776295.1 Streptomyces sparsus | reverse complement strand
CCCGGGAGTCGGTGCGGGACCTCGTGCGGGCGTCGCGCGGCGGACTCACGAACTGGAGCGTGAGAGCCGGTGGGGGATCAACGAGGCCGGGGCCGCCGGCCGACGCCCAGTCGATGATGTCCTGCGTGCAGTCGTCCCCCATCGCCCAGCCGATCCAGGCGGCCCGTCCGCCGCGACGGCGCCCCGCCGCCGAGGGCCTGACGACGACGATGTTGGCCTGGTCGCACGGACCGAGGCAGTCCGTGGTGCGGACGCTCAGGGTGCCGGCCGAGGTGGCCGCGGCTGCGCGCAGCCGGTCCAACTGCCAGACATGGTCGGCGCCCGGGTGCTTGCGGGAGTCACCGCAGCAGCAGCCCCGGCAGACGACGATCGTGCAGGGCGAGGCGCCGGACGGTCTGATGGTGGATGCGGTCACCAACGCAGCCTAGAGCACCGGTGGCCGGGCTATTTGAGCAGGCGGGACATCCTGCGGTCGGCCAGTTGCCGGCCCCCGGTCTGGCAGTGCGGGCAGTACTGCAACGACGAGTCGTGGAAGCTCACTTCGCGTACGGTGTCGCCGCAAACCGGGCACGGTTGACCGGTCCGCCCGTGCACGCGCATACCGGCCCGCTTCTCCGTCTTCAGCCCGGCCGCGGGCAGCCCGGCTGAGCGTTCCACGGCGTCGCGCAGGGTGTCCCGCAGCGCCGAGTGCAGCACCTCCACCTCGTGCTCGGTGAGGTCGGCCGCGAGGCGGAACGGTGACATGCGGGCGACGTGCAGGATCTCGTCCGAGTAGGCGTTGCCGATGCCCGCGATCACGCTCTGGTCCCGCAGCACCCCTTTGACCCGGTGCCGTCGGCCGTGCAGCAGTTCGGCGAGCGCGGAGACGGTGAAGGAGTCGTCGAGCGGTTCCCGGCCGAGACGGGCGATGCCCGGCACGTCCTCCGGGTCGTGCACGCAGTACACCGCGAGCCGCTTCTGGGTGCCGGCCTCCGTCAGGTCGAAGCCGCCGCCCTCCGGTCCGGCCAACCGCACCCGCAGCGCCAGCGGCCCGCGCCCCGGACGGGCCGGCGCGGCG
>NZ_BAAHCA010001300.1:0-1059 GCF_054776295.1 Streptomyces sparsus | reverse complement strand
CAAGCCCGAGCCGGCCCCGGCACAGCAGGCCCCGGCGCAGCAGCAGGCCCCCGCGGCGCAGCCGTCGGCCGCGTCGCAGGTCACCGGCGGGGAGGGCGCCTACGTCACTCCGCTGGTGCGCAAGCTCGCCGGTGAGAACAACGTGGACCTGTCCTCGGTGAAGGGCACCGGTGTCGGTGGCCGCATCCGCAAGCAGGACGTGGTGGCCGCGGCCGAGGCCGCCAAGGCGCAGGCTCCGGCCGCCGCTGCCCCGGCGGCGAAGACCGCGGCGCCGCAGGCGTCGCCGCTGCGCGGACAGACCGTGAAGATGTCGCGGATCCGCAAGGTCATCGCCGAGAACATGATGAAGGCGCTGCACAACCAGGCGCAGCTGTCCACCGTCGTGGAGGTCGACGTCACGCGCGTGATGCGGCTGCGCGAGCGGGCCAAGGAGGGCTTCCTGGCCCGGGAGGGCGTCAAGCTCTCGCCGATGCCGTTCTTCGTGAAGGCCGCCGCCGAGGCGCTGAAGGCCCACCCGGCCGTCAACGCCAAGATCAACGACGACGGCACCGTGACCTACCACGATGTGGAGAACATCGGCATCGCGGTGGACTCGGAGAAGGGCCTGATGGTCCCGGTCATCAAGGGTGCGGGCGACCTCAACATCGCCGGCATCGCGAAGAAGACCGCGGAGCTGGCCGGCCGGGTGCGCACCGGCAAGCTGAGCCCGGACGACATGTCCGGCGGCACGTTCACGATCAGCAACACCGGTTCGCGCGGTGCGCTGTTCGACACGATCATCGTGAACTACCCGCAGGTCGCCGAGCTGGGCATCGGTGCCACCGTGCGCCGTCCGGTGGTCATCAACCACCCGGAGCTGGGTGAGACCATCGCCATCCGCGACATGGCCTACCTGACGCTCTCCTACGACCACCAGCTGGTCGACGGTGCCGACGCCGCCCGCTACCTGGGCGACGTCAAGGCCCGCCTGGAGGCAGGCGAGTTCGAGGGAGAGCTGGGTCTCTGACCCGCTCCCCGCACGCAGACGGCGGTGCCCCGCCCGGAGCAATCCGGGCGGGG
>NZ_BAAHCA010001299.1:565-1060 GCF_054776295.1 Streptomyces sparsus | reverse complement strand
GCGGCTCGCCACCGCGACCGCCGTGCTGCTGTGCGGGGTGCTCGCCCTGCCCCTCGTCCGGCGCCTGCCGGCCGCCCGCCGGGACCGTCTGGTGCGGCGCTGGGTCCGCACGCTGACCGCGTCCCTGGGCGTACGGGTGCGGATGTCGGGCCGGGCGGTGCCCGGGCCCGCGCTGGTGGTCGCCAACCACATCTCCTGGTTGGACGTGCCGCTGCTCGCGGCCGTCAAACCGGGGCGCACGCTCGCCAAGGCGGAGGTCGCCCACTACCCGGTGCTGGGCGCGGTGGCCCGGCTCGGCGGCACCCTCTTCATCGACCGGGAGCGGCTGCGCGCGCTGCCGCACACCGTCGCCGCTCTGGCGGCGGCCCTGCGCGACGGTTCGACGGTCGTCGCCTTCCCGGAGGGCAGCACCTGGTGCGGACGCAGCATCGGCCGGTTCCGGCCGGCGGTGTTCCAGGCCGCGCTGGACGCCGGTACCGCGGTACAGCCGGTGCT
>NZ_BAAHCA010001299.1:0-555 GCF_054776295.1 Streptomyces sparsus | reverse complement strand
ATCCGCTACCGGCTGCACGGCGCGTCCGCCACCACGGTCGCGGCCTTCGTCGGGGAGGACACCCTGGCCGCCTCGCTGCGCAGGGTCGCGGCCGCCCGCGGCCTGATCGCCGAGGTGACCGCGCTGCCCTCGCTACCCCGGGGCAGCCACCCCGACCGCCGAGCGCTGGCCGGAGCGGTGCAGCGGGAGGTGGCCCGAGCAGCCACCGAGGGCGGCCCGCTGACGAGCGCCGGCGGGCTACGGATTACGCTCGACAGCCATGACGGCACTCGGTGACGAACCCACCACACCCCTGTCGGACGCCCCGCCCCGGCCCAGACTGACGCCTCGTCAGGCCCGGTCGGTGCGAGCGGTCGCCGCCGCGGTCGTCACCGCCGCGGTGGCCGTCACGATGCTCGTCCGCCTGGTGCGGGAGCCCTCCCTGCTGACCGTCGGCCTGTACGGCATAGCCCTGATCCTCTCCGGCAGCGCGCTGGTCCTCAGCCGCCGGGGCCGCACCCGGGTGGCCACGGCGGTGCTGGCCTGCGGCGTCGGTGTGGTGGCGCTCGCCGAGCC
>NZ_BAAHCA010001298.1:0-1062 GCF_054776295.1 Streptomyces sparsus | reverse complement strand
CGGCGGGCCGCCCGGCGTCTGCCCCGGCTGCGGCAGGTCCGTGTCCGGCAACGCCTTCGCCCGGTCCACCGCGGCCTGCCACTCGTCGAGCTGGCGGCGGCCCATCCGGTGACCGAACCCGGGCAGCGCGGTCAGTGCCCGCACGGAGTCCGGCAGGCCGAGCGCGGCCTCCACGATCGCCGCGTCGGTGAGCACCTTGCCGGGGGAGACGTCACGGCGCTGGGCGACCTCGTCCCGGCTCAGCCACAGCTCCCGGACCACGGCCATCTGCCGTCGCCGCCGGACCCGGTGCATGCCGGAGGTGCGGCGCCAGGGGTCCTTGCGCGGCGGGGCGGGCGGCGCCGCCGCGATCGCCTCGAACTCCTGCCGCGCCCAGTCGAGCATGTGCTGCCGGTCCAGCTCCTCCTCCAGCGCGTCGCGCAGGTCCACCAGCAGCTCCACGTCGAGCGCGGCGTAGCGCAGCCACGGCTCGGGCAGGGGGCGGGTGGACCAGTCGACGGCGGAGTGGCCCTTCTCCAGTGCGTAGCCGAGCACGCCCTCGACCATGGCGCCCAGGCCCACCCGGGGGTAGCCGGCCAGGCGGCCGGCGAGTTCGGTGTCGAACAGCCGCCGCGGTCGCATCCCTATCTCCCGCAGGCACGGCAGGTCTTGGGTGGCGGCGTGCAGCACCCACTCGCTGTCCGCCAGCGCCTCGTCCAGGGCGGAGAGGTCGGGGCAGCCGATCGGGTCGATCAGCGCGCTGCCGGCGCCGGCGCGGCGGAGCTGGACGAGGTAGGCGCGCTGGCCGTAGCGGTAACCGGAGGCCCGCTCGGCGTCGACGGCCACCGGCCCGGTACCGGCCGCGAAGGCGGCGACGACCTCGGCCAGCCCCTCGGCGTCCGTGGTGACCGGGGGAATGCCCTCTCGCGGCTCCAGCAGGGGGGTCGGCACCGGAGCGGTGTCCGGGGACGCGTCCTGAGCTGTACTGGCTGCGGCGATCTTCTGGGCGTCGGTCACGCGTCCAGGGTAGCTGTGTGCACGCAGTGCGCAGCGCCCGCCGACGGAACGTTACGTCGGCGGGCG
>NZ_BAAHCA010001297.1:0-1063 GCF_054776295.1 Streptomyces sparsus | reverse complement strand
CAGCCGGTGGCGAAGCTGCGCTGGCTGGCTCGGCAGGAACCGGAGGCCGCCGCCCGGGTCGCCGCCGTGCTCCAGCCCCACGACTGGCTCACCTGGCAGCTGCTCGGCAGGCCTGCCCGCCGCACCACCGACCGGGGCGACGCTTCCGGCACCGGCTACTGGTCGGCAGCCACCGGCAGTTGGCGGGGCGACCTGGTGGAGCTGGCACTGGGCCGGCCCGTCGCACTGCCCGAGGTGCTCGGCCCCGCCGAAGCAGCCGGGCACACCCCCGAGGGCCTGCTGATCTCCGCGGGCACCGGTGAGACGATGGCCGCCGCCTTCGGCCTCGGCATCAGCCGGGGCGACGCGGTGGTGTCGCTCGGCGCGTCCGGCTCGGTCTCCGTGGTGCACCACGAGGCCCTGGTCGATCCCAGCGGCACCATCACCTCCTACGCCGACGCCACCGGCATGCACCTGCCGGTGGTGCGCACCCTGAACGCGGTGCGGGTACTGCGCGGCACCGCGGAACTGCTCGGCACCGACCTGCCGGGCCTCTCCGAGATGGCGCTGGAGTCCAGCCCCGGCTCGTACGGCCTGGTGCTGCTGCCCTACCTCGAGGGTGAGCGCACCCCCGACCTGCCGCACACCGCCGGCACCCTGGCCGGACTGCGCCGGGAGTCGATGAAGCCGGAACACCTGGCGCGGGCCGCCTTCGAGGGCATGCTCTGCGGGCTCGCCGACGCGCTCGACGTGCTGCGGGACCGGGGCGTGCAGGTCCGCCGGGTCTTCCTGCTCGGCACGGCGGCCGAACTGCCCGCCGTGCGGCAGCTCGCCCCGGCCCTGTTCGGGGCCCGGGTCGTGGTGCCGGAACCCGCCGACTACACCACGCTGGGTGTCGCCCGGCAGGCAGCCTGGGCGCTGGGCGCCTCCCTGGGCACACTGTCGCCGCACGAGCCGCCTTACTGGCCCGCTGCCGCCAGCGCGCAGTTCGACCCCGGTGACGACGGGCCCGTCGGGCACGCCGTGCGTCAGCAGTACATCGCGGTGCGGGACCAGACACACCCCGGCGCGTTCGCCCGCTGAG
>NZ_BAAHCA010001296.1:0-1064 GCF_054776295.1 Streptomyces sparsus | reverse complement strand
CGCCGCCTCCGACGCGGAGTGCGGGGCCGCCTCGGTGGCGGGGTGCGGGTGGCAGCGTTTGTTGGCCAGGAAGAGCGCGCCGAGCACCTCGTCGCCGTCGGCCACCGGCATGCCCAGGAAGTCGGTGAGTTCGGGGTGCGCGTCCGGCCAGCCCTCGAAGCGGGGATCGTGGCGCACGTCGGCGAGCCGCTGCGGGGTGGCGTCGCGCAGCATGGCAGCGAGCACGCCGTGCTGCCGGGGCAGCGGGCCGATGGCCTTCCACTGCTCGTCACTCACACCGTCGACCACGAACTGGGCGAAGCCGCCGCGGTCGTCGGGCACGCCCAGCGCGGCGTACTCGGCGTCCAGCAGGTCGCGGGCCGAGCGCACGATCGTCTGGAGCACGTCGCGGACCTCCAGGCGCCGGTTCATCGCGAGAAGTGCTGAGCTGACGGCTGCCAGCCCGGTTCTGGGGGCCATGTGATCACCGTACTCGCGCGGGCCGCAGCGGGGATCGGTCCGCGGGACGGTGCGCTCGGGCCCGGGGCGTAGGTCGGACGTCGCAGGTCGACCGGCGGACGTCGCGGCGGGCGGCCGGCGTGCCGTGCGGGATCGGCGGGAGTGGCTGCGGTGGGTGGCAGGGCGAGCACACCCAGTCGAAGGCGCGGCGGGGTGATGTGAGGCCGGGCACGCGACGCAGATCACTTACGACCCGGGTTAGTAGGCACGGAGGGCCGCACACCGGGCCGCACGGGCGGGGTCCAGGCACTCGAACGCCGGTTGATTCCACTACCGCGCGTAGTAAATGTCGTTTTTGCACCAAGAACGACGATCCGCCCAGACTGGCCGGCGGCGCAGGGAGCCTGCGTCCGTCGAACGGAAGGCCCTCATGCCCGTCGCCATCGTCCCCTCCCCCCGCCGGCACCGCAGGAGCCGTCGCGCCGCCGCCGGTCTGGCCACGGCCGGTACCGCCACTCTCGCACTCGCCACGCTTGCCAGCCCGGCGCAGGCCGCGTCGTCGGCGCAGCTGCTGCCCACGAAGGCCGAGACGCTGCCGGTGACCGCCGAGGCGCTGCGGACGACGG
>NZ_BAAHCA010001295.1:0-1066 GCF_054776295.1 Streptomyces sparsus | reverse complement strand
CCCCGTCGGCCGCCCCCTGGACGGCGGCCGGAGCTACGTCCTGGACGCCGGGCTCCAGCCGCTGCCCGCCGGGGTGACGGGCGAGCTCTACCTCGCCGGGACCGGCATCGCCCGCGGCTACCTCGGCCGTCCCGGACAGACCGCCGAACGGTTCGTCGCCGACCCCTTCGGCCCGCCCGGCACCCGGATGTACCGCACCGGCGACCTGGCGTGCTGGCTGCCGGACGGCACCCTGGCGTTCCGCGGACGCGCCGACGGACAGGTCAAGCTGCGGGGCTTCCGCATCGAGACCGACGAGGTCGCCGCCGCGCTCGTCGAGCACACCACCGTCGCCCAGGCCCTCGTGGCGGTCCGCGAGGAACGGCCCGGCAGGAAACGGCTGGCCGCCTGGGTGGTCCCCGCCGACGGCGCGGAGGCCGACCCGGCGGCGCTGCGCCGGCACCTCGCCGAGACGCTCCCCGACTACATGGTCCCGGCGCAGTGGGCCGTCCTGGCCGCACTGCCGCTCACCCGCAACGGAAAACCGGACCGCGCCGCCCTGCCCGAACCGGCCCCGGCATCCCGCCCGCTCACCCCGCCCGGCGGGCCCGGTGAGGCCACCGCACCCCGTACCGCACGGGAACACCTCCTCCTGGCCCTCTTCGCCGAACTCCTCCACGCCCCGGCGATCGGCGTCCACGACGGCTTCTTCGACTCCGGCGGCGACAGCATCATCGCCATCCAGCTCGTCAGCCGCGCCTACGAGGCTGGGCTGCGCATCACCGTGAACGACCTCTTCCGCGCGCCCACCGTCGCCGGCCTCGCCACGCGCGCCGAGGCCGTGGACCCCCCGGCCCCCGACGCCGCAGGCCCCGACGACGACGCCGGACCGCTCCCGCCGACCCCCATCGTCCACTGGTGGCGCGAGCAGGACGGTGACCTCGACACGTTCAGCCAGCACATGCTGGTCCGCACCCCGGCCGGGCTGACCACCGGCCGGCTCACCGCCGCCCTCCAGGCGCTCGTCGACCGGCACGCGGCCCTGCGGATGCGCCTCGACCCCACCGGCGGGGAGTGGCGGCTCGAC
>NZ_BAAHCA010001294.1:0-1066 GCF_054776295.1 Streptomyces sparsus | reverse complement strand
GACACCCCCGGCACGGCAATGGAGCTCGACCGCGCCGAGACCGACCTCGCGATCGGCGACTCCACGACCGCCGGGGTGCGGCTGACCGCCCACCGCACCGAGGACGTGCCGGGCCGGCTCACGGTGAGCGCGCCGAAGGGGTTCACCGTCCGCGCGCCGCGCCGGGTCACCGTGCCGCGGGGCGCGCAGACGACCGCCCGGGTGGAGATCACCGCGGGTCCCGACGTGGAACCCGGCAGCCACCGGGTGCCCGTCGTCTTCACCTCGAAGGACGGCGACCGGCACGAGCAGACGCTGACCGTGCGGACCGGCCCGCGCACCGAGCAGCGGGACGTGGCCCGCGGCGCCCGCACCGACTCGTCCGGCGACGAGACGCCGGACTTCCCCGCGTCCGCGGTCACCGACGGCGACCCGGAGACGCGCTGGTCCTCCACCGAGCGGGACGACGCGTGGGTGCAGGTCGAGCTGGACCGCCCCACCGAGGTCGGCGCGGTGCGGCTGCACTGGCAGGAGGCGCACGCCGCCCGCTACCGGGTGCGGGTCTCCTCGGACGGGCGCCGCTGGCACACCGCGGCGGTGGTGAAGGAGAGCCGGGGCGGTCACGAGACGGTCCGGGTGGACGCGCCCGGCGACACCCGCTACGTCCGGGTGCAGGGTGACAAGCGGGCCACCCGCTTCGGCTACTCGCTGTGGTCGCTTGAGGTGTTCGCGGTCGAGCAGGACACGAAGGAGGATCGGGAGGAGCGCGAGGCAGCGGATCCCGAGCCCGGCGGCGACTCCGGGAGGGGTCCGGCCGACGGCGGCGAGCAGGGCGGCGGCGCGGAGCAGCGGGACGACGGGACGGCCGGGGACCAGGGCCCCGGCGCCGACGGGCCTGCGGACGACGACGGACGGGACGGCACACCCGATGCCCGCGGACAGGACTCCGACGGGCAGGCCCGGTCCGGCTCCGACAAGCGCCCGACGCCGGCCGAGTAGACCGGACGGCCCACACCCGCCGAACGGCCCTCACCCGCCGGACGCGCCGAGTCGACAGGGCGGGCGCGTGTCCCGGGAGCAGCTCGCG
>NZ_BAAHCA010001293.1:0-1067 GCF_054776295.1 Streptomyces sparsus | reverse complement strand
GGCACGTCCCACCATGCCTGCGCGCCGGGCGCGGTCGCGGCGGGGTCGGTCTCGACGTAGACGCAGGTGGGGCGGTCCGAGGCGCGGGCCGCTGCGAGTGCCTGCCGCAGTTCGGCCACCGTGCCGGCCCGCAGCACGTCCATGCCGAGCGAGGCCACGTTGGCGGCGAGGTCCACCGGCAGCGGTTCGCCGGTGTAGGTGCCGTCGGCGGCGCGGTAGCGGTAGGCGGTGCCGAACCGTTCGGCGCCGGTCTCCTCGGCGAGGTTGCCGATGGAGGCGTAGCCGTGGTTCTGCAACAGCACCAGGTTGACGTTGATCCCCTCCTGGACGGCGGTGACGATCTCGGTGGGCATCATCAGGTACGTGCCGTCCCCGACGAGCGACCACACCGGGGTGTGCGGCGCGGCCAGCCGTACGCCGATGCCCGCGGGGATCTCGTAGCCCATGCAGGAGTAGCCGTACTCCAGGTGGTACTGCCGGGGCGAGCGGGCGCGCCAGAGTTTGTGCAGGTCGCCGGGGAGCGAGCCGGCGGCGTTGATGACCACGTCGTCGTCGCCGACCACGGCGTCCAGCGCGCCGAGCACCTGCGTCTGGGTGGGCCGGCAGGAGTCGTCCCCGGCCGTGTACGCGGCGTCCACGGCCTGCTCCCAGCGTTCCTTCGCCGCGCGGTAGCCGGCCACCTGGCCGGCGGGCAGCCGGTGGCCGGCGAGTGCCGCGGTGAGCGCCTCCAGTCCGGCACGGGCGTCGGCGACCAGCGGCAGCGCACTCATCTTGTGGGCGTCGAAGGCGGTGATGTTGAGGTTGACGAAGCGCACGCCGGGGGTCGTGAAGAGGGTGCCGGAGGCAGTAGTGAAGTCGGAGTAGCGGGTGCCGACGCCGATGACCAGGTCGGCTTCGCGGGCCAGCTCGTCGGCGGTGGCGGTGCCGGTGTGGCCGATGCCGCCGACGTCGGCCGGGTGGTCGTGGCGCAGCGAGCCCTTGCCGGCCTGGGTGGAGGCGACGGGGATGCCGGTGGCGTCGGCGAGTGCGCGCAGTGCGTCCTCGGCCTCGCTGTGGTGCACGCCGCC
>NZ_BAAHCA010001292.1:0-1073 GCF_054776295.1 Streptomyces sparsus | reverse complement strand
CCCGCGCCAGGCGGCGTTCGGCCGCGGTGGTCGCGTTCGGCGGGTACTGGCGGCCGGTGATCGCGCGGGCGAAGACCCGCCGCACGTTCGTGTCCAGCACCGGGTGGCGCTGGCCGTAGGCGAACGACGCCACCGCGGCGGCCGTGTACTCGCCCACGCCCGGCAGGGCGAGCAGTTGGGAGTGCTCGGTCGGCACGCCACCGCCGTGCCGCTCCGCTATCGCGTTCGCCGCGCCGTGCAGACGCAGGGCGCGGCGCGGATAACCCAGCCGGCCCCAGGCACGGACGGCCTCGCCTGGCGCGTCGCCGGCGAGGTCGGCCGGGCGGGGCCAGCGGGCCATCCACTGCTCGTACACCGGCAGCACCCGGCTCACCGGGGTCTGCTGGAGCATGAACTCACTGACCATCACACCCCAGGGGCCGGCTTCCGGGCGGCGCCAGGGCAGGTCGCGGGCGTGGGCTTCGAACCAGTCGATGACCGGGCCGTGCAGGCCGGTCGCGCTGTACTCGTGTGTGTTGTGCTCAGTTGTGGCAGTCATGGCGCTTCCGATCCTGGCACGGGCCGCGTCCGAGGAGAAACGCCCCGCGCCGGGCATACGGGGGCCGACCGGGCGACTCAATGCTGCTGATACGAAAAGTTGTCATGTTCTGCGGCGGGTACGGCGCTGTGCGGCGGCTGATGTCTCGTAAGGTTTCCGGCGTGGGATCACTGCGCAATCCGGTCGGGCCGCTTCCCTCCTCCATCTACTGGCGGCGGAGGGCGGTCGCGCTGTCCCTGATCGCCCTGATCGCCCTGCTGGTCGTCTGGGTCGTCGGTACCGGCGGTGACAACGGCAGCAACAACGGGGCCGACGGCGGCAGGGACGATCGCGGGAGCGGGGCGGCCAGTTCCATCACGCCCGGCCCGACGAGTTCGGCACCGGTGGACGGGAGACGTCCCGGTGGCCGCGAGGAGTCCGAGGGCGGCAGCGACGGCGACGGCTCCGGCGGCGGCGACGGAGCGGAGTCCGGCGGCTCGGCGGGTTCCGGCGGCGGGTCCGGGGGAACCGGTGGGTCCGCGGGCGCTTCCGGCGG
>NZ_BAAHCA010001291.1:0-1074 GCF_054776295.1 Streptomyces sparsus | reverse complement strand
CCGCGCCCCGCTCCCGGCGCCGGCACCTCGGCCTCAACCGGTCGTTACGGACCCGCGGGGCACGGGTACGCGCTGCGCTGCGGGCGTCCGTCCGCGGTTTCGGCCGTGGCCGCCGTCCCGGCGCAGGCCGCAGTCCCGGCCCCCAGGAGGGTTCATCGCGGAGGGACCGCGGCAGTAGGATCTGAACCCGATGTCTCGGAGGTGCACAGGTGGAGGGCGATCACTCCGAGGGCGGTGAAGGTGGCGCCTCCCGCCGTCGAAATCCCCGGGCCCCGAAGGACATCCCCGACTTCCCGCAGGCACTTGCCGACGCGGTCATGGGCCCGGGTATCGAACAGGTGCCGGAGCAGCTGTGCGGTGCCTGCGTGGAGCTCATGGACATCAGCGGCGCCTCGATATCCCTGTACGGCGGCGGTGACGCCCCCCGCACACTGTGGTGGTCGAGCAACGCGGTCGCCGGGCGGCTGGCGGAGCTGCAGTACACCCTGGGTGACGGCCCCTGCCACCGCGCGCTGACCCTGGCCGCTCCCGTGCTGGCCGCCGACCTCACCCAGGGCCCGGACGCCGTCCGCTGGCCCGTATACGCCCATCAGGCGGTCGAACTGGGCGTCAGGGCGGTCTTCTCGCTTCCGCTGGGCAGCGAGGCGGTGGCCATCGGCACGCTCGACCTGTACCGGCAGGATCCCGGGCCGCTCAGCGAACAGGACGTCGCCTACGCCTTCCCCGCGGCGGACGCGATAGCCTACGCCCTGCTGGTGCTGGAGGCCGGCTCGACCGCCGTTGATCCGGAGCGGATGTACTCGTGGCTCGGATCCGCCGAGACCAACCACGACGAAGTGCACCAGGCGTCCGGCATCCTCATGATCAAGCTTGATCTCAGTGCCGAGAACGCCATGGCCCGCCTCCGGGCCCGCGCCTTCGCCCACGGGCAGACCATCACCGAGGCCGCCGAGGACGTCATCCGGGGCAGGGTCGATTTCCATGACGAGTAGGGCGACTACCCGACTTGCCTCACCGGCCCCGACGGCCCGGCCCGCGCGCTCGTCCCGTGACCGCCCGCCCCGCTGCGGTCCG
>NZ_BAAHCA010001290.1:0-1075 GCF_054776295.1 Streptomyces sparsus | reverse complement strand
CGCGCCGGACGCCGGTACGCCGGGAGACCCCGGCGCGTCCGGCGTCCGGGCTCCCCGCAGCCGGACGGGTGGCTGTCCTGTGCCGTGTCACCGGCGTGCGACAGGGGCATAACCGTGCGCTTAACCGCGGCCACCAGAGGGTAAGAAGGGTGGACCGCGGCGCTCCTGGGGGCAGGTGAGGCGTCTGCGACTGACAGGGGACGCGCCCCAGCGGCCGTCCGCCACCGGGGGAGATGACCGTCAGCGTGACAGCTCTGGATGATTCCGCCATTCCACCGTTGCGGCACCTCGACGCCCTGCTGGGCGCCTTCGACACCCTGGTGGTGGAGCCGCCCCGGCAACGCGCCGCCGCCGCACTGCTGGTGCTGGCCCAGCAGGGGCGGGGCGACGAGGCCCGGCGCTTGGTGCGGGGCCTGCGGGACCGCTGTGTCGACAGCGAGTCCCGGCCGCTGGCGCCCGTGGTGCTGTGGCCGCCGGACGGACTGCCGTCCGCAGCCGACCAGGTCCAGTTCTACGAGGACCTGGTCGCCGGGCTCCGCGGCACGAGGCCCGCCGACACCGGCCGTCTGGACTTCCACGACTACGAGGTGATGCGCACGGTCGTCGAGGCCTCGTTGGTGGGGCGTGCCAACGACGCCAAGGCCACCGATCTGCGACGCCAGTTGCACCGGGCCCGCTACCCGGGGCAGCCGGGCGGGCCGCCGGAGCTGATGGAGGCACTGCCCTGGTTCGGCGGTGTGCTGCTGTGGCTGTGGGGGCTGCTGGTGCAGCCGCTCTTCGGCTGGCGGCTGAACCGGCGCATGATGCGCGGCTGGTTCGCGGGCTGGGCACAGGTCGCCCTGCGGGCACGCCAGAACAGCTTCCTGGAGTGCGCGGTGCAGTTGGCCGGGAACGGCCGCCTGCACACGCCCGAACACATCGACGCGGTACTGACCCGGGCGCTGCTGTCGGACCTGGACCGCGCCTTCCGGGGCCGCCGGTTGTCGCCGTGGCGGCGCCGGCGCACCACCCGGTTCGTCGTCCTGCTCACCGAGTCCGCCGCCTCGACGGCCGCCGGCGCCCGCGGGGGCGCCGG
>NZ_BAAHCA010001289.1:0-1077 GCF_054776295.1 Streptomyces sparsus | reverse complement strand
CGCCGCCCGCCTGGCGACCGCCCGCGAGGCGGCCCTGGCCGAGCTGCTCGGCGACTGGTGGACGCCGGACCGGCCGCGGGACCTCACCGCGCTGGTCAGCGAGCTGTCCGCGGAGCTGGGCGGCTGCGACAACGAGACACCGCGCCAGGACGGCGGCCGGGACTGAGCACCCGCCCTACCGGGGGACCCACCGGGCGCGGCCCTCGGGAGGCGGTCAGCGCAACGGCTTGGCGTACCACCGGTCGGCCTCGGGATTGCTGTTGTAGGGGGAGACCGCCAGGTAGCCGTGCCGTTCGTACAGCGCGGTGGCACCCACCAGCTCCGACCGGGTGTCCAGCACGATCCGGTCCACGCCGCGCTCGGCGGCGGCCCGTTCGGCGACTGCCAGCAGCGCGGTGCCCAGCCGCCTGCCGCGCGCGGCGGGCGCGACGTACATGCGCTTCAGCTCGGCTGTCGACGGGTCCAGCACGCGCAGCCCCACGCAGCCCACGGCCGCACCCCGCAGGCGCGCCACCCAGAACGCCCCGTCCGGGGGTCGCAGGTCCTCGCTGGCCCCGACCGGGACCGCGCCCGACACCTCGGCCGCCGGATCCCGGATCCCGGTCACCTCCGCCACCTCGGCACGGAAGGCGCGCAGCAGGCTCTGCGCCTCGTCGGTGAACACGGACTCGGCGGCGAGTCGCCACTCGGCGGACAGCGGCAGGACACGGGGTTCGGGCACCCGCACATTGTGCACACCGTGCAGCGGGGGCTTGACCCCTGGTCACCCACTGGCGATCATGCCTGCCATGCGCCTCCCCCCACGAGTCGCCGTCCTGCTGGCCGGTGCGACCCTGGCGCTCACCACGCCCGCGATCGCCCCCGCCGCCGCGAACGGCCCCGCCACCGGCCCCGTCGCCGCGTCCACGTCGGATCCCGCGTCCACGCCTGGTTCCGCCACCACGTCCGATGCCACCACGTCCGATGCCACCACGTCCGATGCCGCCACGTCCGATGCCGCCACGTCCGATGCCGCCACGTCCGATGCCGCTGCGGAGGGCGGGGTGGACCGCCCCGCCGCCCGGTACTGCCCGAGCC
>NZ_BAAHCA010001288.1:0-1078 GCF_054776295.1 Streptomyces sparsus | reverse complement strand
CCCTCCGGGCGTGCGCTGCACGCGGCGCGGAAGGCGCAGTGCCCGCAGTGCTGGCCGGGTGACGGGCTGAAGCGCTCGTCCAGCACCCGGCCGGCCGCCCGGGTGAGCAGGTCACCGACCCAGTCACCGTCGGGGCCCGCCGGGGCCAGCGCGTCCTGACGCTGCACGGCCGGGTAGGCGTCCCCGCCCTCCTTGGCGGTGGCGCCGAGCCGCAGGTGCACCAGCTCGGCGCCACCCAGTTCGACCCCGGCCTGCGCGACCCCATCCGACTCGACCCCGGCCGGCTCGGCGCCGCTCTCAGCGTTCCCGCTCGGGGCGGGCGTCTGCGATCCGCCGCTGTCCGGACGGGCCTCTTCCGACACGCCTCCGCCCGGCCCCGGCCCGCTCTGCTCGGCGGAGTCCGGCCGGGTGCCCTCGCGGACGGCGAGCTGGTAGACGGCGAGCTGCGGGTTGAGTGCGACCTGCGGCCCGGTCGGTTTGGCCTTGCCGGTCTTGAAGTCCACGACGTAGGCGCGGCCTTCGGCGTCCTGCTCGACGCGGTCCACGCTGCCGCGGATGCGCACCTGGAACTCACCGGCCGGCAGGGTGACGTCGAAGGCGTGCTCGCTGGCCGCGGTTCGCCGGCCGCCGCGCTCCTGCACGTGCCAGCGCAGGAAGCGCTCCAGGGCGGCCCGGGCGCTGTCCTTCTCCTGCCGGGACTTCCAGGGCGCCTCGAAGGCGAGCGCGTCCCAGACCGAGTCGAGCCGTTCCAGCAGCACCGGGAGGTCGGCCGGGGTGGCGCCGGTGGCGACCTCGTCGGCGAGTACGTGCAGCACGTTGCCGAAGCCCTGCGCGGCGGTCGCCGGCGCGTCCGCCTTGACCTCCCGGCCGAGGAACCACTGAAGCGAGCAGGTGTCGTCCAGCTGCCCGAGCGCGCTGCCGGAGAGCAGCACCGGCTGGTCGCGGTCGCGCAGCGGCACCTCGCTGCGTGTCGGTTCGTGCAGGCCCCACCAGCGGGACGGGTGCGCCGACGGGACCAGGACGTTGCCCTCCTCGTCCCGCAGCGCCGCGAGCGTGGCCAGCCGCTCGTCGGCGGCGG
>NZ_BAAHCA010001287.1:0-1082 GCF_054776295.1 Streptomyces sparsus | reverse complement strand
GGCCGAGGCGGGCTTCGCCCGCCACTTCGTCGCCGACCGGTTCGGCGGCAGCGAGGGCACCTTCGCCGACCTCACCCGCGCCGTGATGACCGTCGGTGAGAACTGCGCGGCGGCCGCCTGGTGCGCGTCGCTCTCCGCGTTCTCCGCCCGCTTCGCCTCCCACCTGCCCGCCGAGGCGCACGAGGCGATATGGGGAGACAGCCCCGACGTCGTCGTCGCCACCGGCTTGATGCCCGCCGGCCGGGCCCGCGCGGTGGACGGCGGCTGGCGCCTGGACGGCGCCTGGGCCTACGTCAGCGGCATCGACTTCGCCGACTGGGCGCTGGTCTGCGCGGCCGTGCCCGGCGGCGACGGCCCGCCCGCGCTGCGCTTCTTCTGCCTGCCCCGCGGCGTCTACGGCGTCCGCCGGACGTGGGACAGCGTCGGCATGCGGGCCACCGGCAGCCACACCCTGGTCGCCGACGACGTGTTCGTGCCCGCCGCCTTCTCCTACAACCGTGCCGACATGCTGAGCGGACGCAACGCCACGTCCGCACTGCCGGTGCACAACGTGCCCTTCCAGGCCGTCGGCGGCCTCACCTTCATCGCCCCCGTCGCGGGGGCGGCGACCGGCGCGCTCACCGCCGCCGCCGCGACGGTCACCGGCCGCCGCCGCAACCCCTCCACCGAGATCAAGCTGGTACGGGCCTCCGGCCGGATCGACGCCGCCCGGCACCTGGTGGAGCAGAACGCCGAGGTGCTCGACAGCCGGCAGTTCACGCCCGAGCTGATGGCCCGCAACGAACGCAACGCCACGTTCGCCGCGGAGAGCGTGCAGGAAGCGGTGACGCTGCTCATCCGGGCCGCCGGCACCGGGGGACTCGGCGAGGCCCACCCGCTCCAGCGGTTCTGGCGCGACCTCACCTCGGCCACCAGCCACGTCGCGCTCCAGTACGACACGGCCGCCCGCAAGAACTGGTCCGCGGTGCTGCTCGGCCCCGACGAGAGCTGACCCCGCCGCCGAAGGCCCGTCCCGACGTTCGCCGCCGACCCCGCCCCCGTCCGGCTCCGCCTCGACCCGCCCGGACGCCCGACGCCCGACG
>NZ_BAAHCA010001286.1:0-1082 GCF_054776295.1 Streptomyces sparsus | reverse complement strand
CTCTTCCGATCTGCCCTGGGCCGCGATCATGCGGCGCCAGTGGTCCATTGCGGAGCCGTCGGCCAGCGCCTTGGCCGGGTCGGCGACCGGCAGTCCGGCGGCGTCGAGCATCTCGCGGGCCAGGGCCAGCGTCAGCTCCACCACGTCGGCCGGGCCGCCGCCGGCCAGGACCTCCACCGACTCGCGGACCTCCAGCGCGTTGCCGGCGGTGAGGCCCAGCGGCGTGGACATGTCGGTGAGCAGGGCGACGGTGCGCACGCCGTGGTCGGTGCCCAGGCCGACCATGGTGCTGGCCAGCTCGCGGGCGTCCTCGACGGTCTTCATGAACGCGCCGGAGCCCACCTTGACGTCGAGTACCAGCGAGCCGGTGCCCTCGGCGATCTTCTTCGACATGATCGAGCTGGCGATCAGCGGAATGGCCTCGACGGTGCCGGTCACGTCACGCAGGGCGTAGAGCTTCTTGTCGGCGGGGGCGAGCCCGTCACCGGCGGCGCAGATGACCGCGCCGACGTCACGGAGCACGTCCATCATGCGCTCGTTGGACAGCAGCGCCTGCCAGCCGGGGATCGACTCCAGCTTGTCCAGGGTGCCGCCGGTGTGGCCCAGGCCGCGTCCGGAGAGCTGCGGTACCGCGGCGCCGCAGGCGGCGACCAGCGGGGCGAGCGGCAGGGTGATCTTGTCGCCGACGCCGCCGGTGGAGTGCTTGTCCGCGGTCGGGCGCGGCAGCGACCGGAAGTCCATGCGCTCGCCGCTGGCGATCATCGCGGCGGTCCAGCGGGCGATCTCGGCCCGGTCCATGCCGTTCAGCAGGATCGCCATGGCCAGCGCGGACATCTGCTCGTCGGCGACGGCCCCGTGGGTGTAGGCGTTGATGACCCAGTCGATCTGCTCGGGACTCAGCGGCTGCCCGTCGCGCTTCGTGCGGATGACAGAGATCGCGTCCATGAATGCTCCTTTGCGGGTCGGGCGGAGTGCGGGCTGCGGGGCGGGGCGGGGCGGGGCGGGGCGGAGTAAGGCTGCGGGCTGCGGGCCCGCGGAGCAGGAGTGCCGGCGGGGTACGGGCCGGCCCTGGCTCGGAAGCG
>NZ_BAAHCA010001285.1:0-1083 GCF_054776295.1 Streptomyces sparsus | reverse complement strand
CCCGCCGCCCGCTTCACGCCCGCCTCTACATCAGGCCGGTGACGGTGACGGACACCCGGACCCGCCCGCCGGAGGCGCCGCCGTGCCCCTCGGAACCGTGCCCGTCGGACGGCTCGGACCCGTCGGACGGCAGCGCGGCGCGTACCGCCGACTCCACGGCGCTCCGCACCGCCCGGCTGACGTCGAGTGCGCGGTTGCCCCGGTGGACGGCGAGGCGGACGTCGACCTCCACCTCCCAACCGGAGCCGCCCGTCGCCCGGTGGACGTGGACGCTCGGCATGCCCTGCGTGCTGCCCTCGCGGCCGGCCAGCCGGGAACCGGCGCGCAGGACCGTCACCAGGTCGGAGCGCAGCACGGCGACGCCCGGGGTGTCCCGGGCGGCGTCGGCCGCCGCTTCGGTCAGGCGCTGCCTGAGGTCGCGCAGCTGTTGGTCCGTCACCTTCATGCGTCCTCCGGCCCGTCGAGCAGATCGATCACAACCACGTCCACGGCCTCGACCTCCATGCCCAGCTCCTCCTCCGCCGCGGTGCGCACGCGTTCCCGGACGGCGTCGGCGATCCCCGGCACCGGACGCTCGGGGTCCAGCACGGCGGACACCTCCAGCCGGACCCGGACCGGCTCCCGCGGCAACCGTCCGCCGGGCCGCAGGGAGAGCCGTCCCGGGCTGTGCATCGGCGTGACGCGGCAGCTGCCGGCCTGTACGCCCGGCACCCGTTGGGCCGCCGTCCGGAACGTCCTGGCAGCGGCGGTCTCGATGATCCAGGCGTCGTCGCTCTCGGTGCCCAGCGGCACCGCGGGGCCGGGGCGGAGTTCGGTGCGGACGATGTCCATGACCCGGGAGGTGATGCGGGACGCGGCGCCCGCGGAGTCCTCGGCGGTGGAGCGCTGTTCGGCGGCGATCTCCTGCCGCACGTACTCGTCGAGCATGCGCAGCTCGGCCAGCGCCGCCCGGCAGTGCGGGCAGGTCTCGTAGTGCGGGTCGTCGGACGTCCCCGGGCGCGCCTCGCCGTGCGGGTCGGCCGGGGCGGGGCCGTCCTCCCACACCTCGTCCAGGCTGCGGCCGCAGGGCAGCCGCTCGGCCTC
>NZ_BAAHCA010001284.1:0-1084 GCF_054776295.1 Streptomyces sparsus | reverse complement strand
GCCCGCAGCCGTCCGGGCGCCGAGCGCCAGGCCGGCCGCGGAACCCCGGAAGGGCCGTCCGGCCGGGGGCGGCGGTCCAGCGTCAGGCAGGCTGCGGGGACTGCGGGGACTCCTTGAGCCAGGGCTCCTCGGAACCGGTCAGCGAGACCTGCTCGTTGCTCCACTCCCCGAACCGGGGGCTGATGTCGATGCCCATGCCCTCGGCGGTCTCCACGAAGGTGCGGTCCATGACCTCACCGGCGTCCGGGCTGTTGAGGTCCACGCCGAGCGACTCCGCGATCTTCAGCACGATCAGGTCCATGCGCAGCACCTCGTCGATCTGCTCGGGCGCCACCGCGCGCTCCTGGAGCATCTGGGCGCGCAGCGCGTCGGCGCCGCCCGCCTCCTGGGTGCGTTCGGCCCGGAACTCCTGCACGTCCCCGCGACTCACCCGGACGTTCTCCTCCTCGGCGGCCCGCTCGACGACCTTCTCCCGGATCATGCCGTTCAGCGTGTACCGGGACAGCGGTCCGGTGCTCTGGATGAGCTGGGCGCTCTGCGGGTCGGCCCGCTGAGCCTCGCGCACCGACTCGGCGCGGGACTGCACCTGGCTGACCGTGATCCGCTGCCCGTCGATGACGGCCGCCGCTCCCGGGTGTGCCGCCTCCCCGCACCCGGTGAGCAGTGGGGCGCCCAGCACGAGTGCGGCGACGGCGGAGACGGAGAGCGCGGACCTGTGGCGGTGCATGGGGCCTCCCGGCGGCGGCGAGGGTCGTGCGACGGTGCAGCGACCTGGCGGTGTTCGATCTTAGGCAGACCCCACCGCGGTCTCCACCACTTCGGCGCCACCACTTCCTCCCGCGCCACCACTTCCCGCGGATTCCCCGCACGCCGTCCCGGCAGCCGCGGGAAGGACAGCGGTGTTGGCCCGCCGTTCCCGTGCCGTACACCCGGTTGCCCGAGAGTGTGCGCCGTGTCCCATGAAGCAGCCGTGCACCGTTCGCACCAGCAGCCCCCGCAGGGCGCCACCGACCCGGCGGCCGACGCGTCCCCCGACGCGTCCGCGCACGTCCCCCCGCAGCACCGGAGCGACGCGCCGCCCACC
>NZ_BAAHCA010001283.1:0-1089 GCF_054776295.1 Streptomyces sparsus | reverse complement strand
CCCGCGCGTCCCTGCCCGCGCCGGACCGCGCGCCGGCCCCCGCGACGGACGGCACACCCGCGCCCGGGCGTTCCGTCTGCCCCGACCGCGGACCCCACCCGCAGCACTCCATTCTTCAGCGCTGCTACATCCATCCGTGCACACATCATCGCTGGTGCTACATCGTGCACCGCCACGATGATCGCTGCATGCGCCCCGCCCACTGCATGCTCGCCGTACTCGTCGCCGCGATCTGGGGAGTGAACTTCGTCGTCATCGAAGTCGGCCTGGACCACTTCCCGCCGCTGCTGTTCTCCGCCCTGCGCTTCCTCGTCGCCGCGCTGCCGGCGGTGTTCTTCGTACGCCGTCCCAAGGTCGCGTTCCGGTGGGTGGTGGGCGTCGGGCTGGCGCTGGGCGTGGCCAAGTTCGGGCTGCTGTTCCTCGGCATGGACCAGGGCATGCCGGCCGGCACCTCCTCGCTCGTGCTCCAGGTGCAGGCCGTCTTCACCGCCTGCTTCGCCTTCGCCCTGCTGGGCGAACGCCCCGGGCGGCTGCGGCTGGCGGGCATGGGCCTGGCCCTGACCGGCATCGTGGTCGCCGCCGCCGACCGCGGCGGCTCCGGTCCGCTGGGCGCGTTCCTGCTGGTGATCGGAGCGGCGGCCTGCTGGGGGCTGTCCAACATCATGACGCGCAGGGCCGCGCCGCCGGACGCGCTCAGCTGGATGGTCTGGGTCAGCCTGGTGCCGCCACTGCCGCTGTTGGTGCTCTCGCTGCTCTTCGAGGGCCCGGACGCCGGCCTGAACGCCCTGCGCTCCCTGGACGTGGCGGACGTCGGCGCGCTGCTCTACGTCGCCTGGCTGGCCACCGTGGTCGGCTTCGGCCTCTGGGGCTTCCTGCTGCGGCACCACGACGCCTCGGCCGTCGCGCCGTTCTCGCTCCTGGTGCCGGTCTTCGGCATGTCGGCGGCCGCCCTGTTCCTGGGCGAGGGGGTCACCGGCCTGGGCTGGCTGGCGGCGGGCCTGCTGGTCGCGGGGGTCGCGGTCACCTCGCTCGGCGGACGCCGACCCACCGGTGGCGCTCCCGCGCAGCAAACCGGGGCCGCCGTCGCCT
>NZ_BAAHCA010001282.1:0-1097 GCF_054776295.1 Streptomyces sparsus | reverse complement strand
CCCGCCTGGCGCTCACCGACGGGTCCGCGCCGCACGGCCCGGAGATCCACTTCGACCTGGCGCTGGACTACCGCGGCGCCACCCGGATCGCGCTCGCCGGCTCCGACACCGTGCCGGCGGCGGACTTCGACG
Organism: Streptomyces sparsus; assembly: GCF_054776295.1. NCBI lineage: Bacteria > Bacillati > Actinomycetota > Actinomycetes > Kitasatosporales > Streptomycetaceae > Streptomyces > Streptomyces sparsus. Next base: position 965 of record NZ_BAAHCA010001282.1, on the reverse strand, counting down.
CCGCCGTCGGCCTGTTCCAGGCGCTGGGCAAGCAGGTCAGCGTCATCGAACCGGTGCCGGGCCTGGTGGTGGCCCGCACGGTCGCCATGCTGGCCGACTTCGCGGTGGACGCCGCCGCCCGCGAGGTGGCCACCGCCGAGGACGTGGACACCGCGATGCGGCTCGGCGTGAACTACCCGCGCGGCCCGCTGGAGTGGTGCGCCGACCTGGGCGCGGCCTGGGTGGCGCGGGTGCTGCGCAACCTGCACGTCGCCTGCCCGACCGGGCGCTACGCACCCTCCCACGCGCTGCAACGCCGTGAGCGGGCACAATCATGACCATGGCCAAGCGCGACACGTACACCCCCGACACCCTGCTGACGGTCGCCGTGCGGGTGTTCAACGAGCGCGGCTACGACGGCACCTCCATGGAGCACCTCTCGCAGGCGGCGGGCATCTCCAAGTCGTCGATCTACCACCACGTGCGCAGCAAGGAGGAACTGCTGCACCGGGCCATCAGCAGGGCGCTGGACGGCCTCTTCGGCATTCTCGACGAGCCGGCGGCCCGCGAGGGGCGGGCCGTCACCCGGCTGGAGCACGTCACCCGCCGCACCGCCGAGGTGCTGATGGCCGAGCTGCCCTACGTGACGCTGCTGCTGCGGGTGCACGGCAACACCGACACCGAGCGCTGGGCGATGGCCCGGCGCCGCGACTTCGACCAGCAGGTGGCCGACCTGCTCACCCGCGCCGCCGCCGAGGGGGACCTGCGTCCGGACGTCGACGTGCGGCTCGCCACCCGGCTGCTGTTCGGCATGATCAACTCCATCGCGGAGTGGTACCGCCCGGAGCGGGCGGCGGACAGCCGTGACGACGCGGCGGTCGCGGACGCCGTCGTCAAGATCGCCTTCGCCGGCCTGCGCACCTGACGCGCCCGGCCTGCGCATCTGACGCGGCGGGTCTGCGCACCTGACGCGCCGGCCTGCGCCC
>NZ_BAAHCA010001281.1:0-1099 GCF_054776295.1 Streptomyces sparsus | reverse complement strand
CGGAACGCGTCGCACGGCGGCGGCAGCAGGCGCTCGCCGACGCCAGAGCCGCGGAGGTGGAGCGGCTGGCGAAGGTCCGTCTGCCGGCCGTCGTCGCACGGAACCGGGCCGGGCAGCGGGTGGGTGGCGTGCCCGGCCCGTCGGCGTCGGCCGCCGAGACCGGTGAGGAGTTCGCCAGGTCGCTGGCCGTGGTGGCGGACGCGTTGGGCTCCGAGGAGGCGGTGCGGCGCGAGCGTGCGCTGCGCGACTCGGTGCAGGCCGCGTTCGAGTCGGTGGCGCGGACCATGCACGCCATGGCCACCGTCCAGCAGCAGGTGCTGGACCGGGTCGAGCAGTCGCTGGAGGATCCGGCGGTGATGGCCGAGGTCATGAAGGCCGACCACGCGGCGGCCCAGATGACCCGCAAGGCGCAGACCCTGCTGGTGATGTGCGGCATCTGGCCGGCCCGGCGGGAGACCCGGCCGGTCTCGCTGTACGACTGCGTGCGCGGCGCGCAGTCCCGCATCGTGGAGTTCGGCCGCGTCGAGGTGCACGGCGGCCAGAGCCTGTACGTGGTGCCGCCGGCCGTCGAGGGCCTGATGCACGCCGTCGCCGAACTGCTGGAGAACGCGACGGTCTTCTCCCCGTCCCGCACGCAGGTCGTGGTGACCGTCCGGGAGGTCGGCGCGGGCGCGGTCGTGGAGATCGACGACGCCGGCCTGGGCATGCCGCCGGACGGGCTGCACCAGGCCATGGCGCAGCTGCGCGAGGACCTGGACCTGGCGATGCTGGGCGCGGTGCCGCGGCTGGGACTGGCCTGCGTGGGCCGCTGGGCCCGGGAGTTGGGCTTCAACGTCGAGCTGACCGGGGCGTCCGCCTACGGCGGCACCCGGGCGGTGGCGTTCGTACCGCACCGCCTGCTGACCGAGCCGCTCTCGCACGTCACGGCCCCCCGCTTCACTGACCACCGCTTCACTGACCACCGCTTCACCGACCACCGGTACGCGCGCGAGCCCGTCGAGCCGCGGCCCACCGGGCAGGAGGCGACGCGGGGGCAGGACGCGTGGCGGACGGACGGTCCGGCGGACGGCGAGGAGGCGCTGCCGCGCCGGCGCAACCG
>NZ_BAAHCA010001280.1:0-1100 GCF_054776295.1 Streptomyces sparsus | reverse complement strand
TGGTCGCGGCGGCCGGCCGGCTGGGCCCCGGCACGGCCCTGCGCGCACTGGACGGCATCGCCGACTGGCGGCCACCCGCGAACGCGTATGCTGCCGGAGCGCCGGACGGGGAGCCGGCGGCCAACTGAGCACGAGGAGCATCGAAGTGAAGGTCGGCGTCATCGGCCTGGGCGACATCGCCCAGAAGGCATACCTGCCCGTGCTCACCGCCCGACCCGGCGTAGAACTCCACCTGCACACCCGCACCGCCGCCACGCTGACCGCGATCGGCGAGACCCACCGCATCCCCGACGAGCACCGCCACACCGAACTGGACGAACTGCTCGGCGCCGGGCTGGACGCCGCTTTTGTGCACGCCGCGACCAGCGCCCACCCGGAGCTCGTCACCCGGCTGCTCCAGGCGGGCGTGCCGACCTACGTCGACAAGCCCCTCGCCTACGAACTGGCCGACGCCCGACGCCTGGTGGAACTCGCCGACGAACGCGGCACCACGCTCGCCGTCGGGTTCAACCGCCGGTTCGCGCCGAGCTACGTGCAGTGCGCCGACCATCCGCGCGACCTGATCTGGATGCAGAAGAACCGCGTCGGCCTGCCCGAGGACCCCCGCACCCTGGTCTACGACGACTTCATCCACGTCGTCGACACGCTGCGCTTCCTCGCGCCCGGCGAGATCGACCAGGTCCACGTGCACGGGCGGCTCAGGGACGGCCTGCTGCACCACGTCGTCCTGCAACTGGCCGGGGACGGGTTCACCGCGATCGGCGCGATGAACCGCATGTCGGGATCGGCCGAGGAGATCCTGGAGGTCTCCGGCCACGACAGCAAGCGGGAGGTCCGCAACCTCGCGGAGGTCGTCGACCACCGCGGACAGCCCAGCGTCCGCCGGCGTGGCGACTGGGTCCCGGTCGCCCGGCAGCGCGGGATCGAGCAGGCCGTGCTGTCCTTCCTCGGCGCGGTCTCCGCCGGCGAGGTACTCAGCGCCGCGGACGCCCTGCGCACCCACGAGCTGTGCGAACGCGTCCTGCGTGACCTTCCGGCCGCCGGGAAGCGCTGAGCCCCCGGGCCGGGGCCCCGAGGTCTCGCACCGCGTGCCGACGGCG
>NZ_BAAHCA010001279.1:0-1101 GCF_054776295.1 Streptomyces sparsus | reverse complement strand
CCGTCCAGTTCCGCGACGCCCGCCGCCAGCCACTTCGGGTCCGGTTCGACGCCGATGTGCAGGGCCAGCCGGGTCAGCTCCGGCTCGGGGTGGTCGAGCAGGTCCTCGTAGGCGAGCGCGGTGCGCTGCCCGGCCGGGACCTCGTCGAGCGCGGCCGCGCCCTCGGTGACGAGCTGCGACCACAGCCGGCCGAACTCCGCCACCGGCAGCGGGCGGTCCAGCACCAGAGCCGGGTCGAAGCGGTTGTGCAGCAGCCCGGCCAGGTGCGGAGGCAGGGCCGCGACGTGCTTCGCGGTGAGCGCGGACAGGGAGTCGACGCCCGCCTGCCGGGTGATCTCCCGCAGTTGGATGATCATGCGGTAGCCCGGGTGCCGGCTCATCGACACCGCGCAGTCCGGTCCGTCGCGGTGCAGGTGCACGAAGCGGGCCTCGGGAAAGGCGGCGCGCAGCCGGGGCACCCAGCCCAGCGAGTAGCCGGAGCGCTCGACGGCGGCCCGGCTGCCGTACGTGGCACCGAGCAGGCGGAACAGGGCCCGGTAGTGGTCGGCGGCCGGCCGGGTGGGCCAGCCGGTGACCTCCGGTTCCAGGGCGTCGAGCAGGGCGTCGGGCTCGTCGCTGAGATGGGGCAGGACCATCAGGCACAGGGCCGGGATGCCGGTGCGCTCCGCGGACCAGCGGCCCGGGTTGCGGGGGTAGAGGAACTCCGGCAGCGGAGCGCCGCTGCGGATCATGCGGTCGAAGACCTCGTTGGGTTCGGCGAGCAGATGCCAGAAGTCGACTCCCGACAGGGGGCGGGCGGGTACCGGGTCGCGTCCGGGGTCGGCGCCGACGGACGCGAGCAGTTCGTTGAGGCTGAGCACTCCCGGGTGGGCGCGCAGGATCCGCGAGAGCGCGGTGGACCCGCTGCGTCCGGTGCCCACCACGAAGGTCAGGGTCTGCTCGCTCAACGTGCCTCCGCTGCCGTTCGGTTGTCACTGCCGGGCCCCGGTGGGAGCCGCGCCCGGCAGCGACCAGTAGATGCCGAGCCCGGGGCGGGAGGCAAGAGCGCCCGGCGGGTGACCGGCCCGCGGACCTCGCCCGGGCACGGTCGTCGCCCGCGCG
>NZ_BAAHCA010001278.1:0-1102 GCF_054776295.1 Streptomyces sparsus | reverse complement strand
AGCTAAGCCTTTCAGCGCCGATGGTACTGCATGCGGGAGCGTGTGGGAGAGTAGGTCACCGCCGAACAATCTTTGATGAGGACCGTTGGTCCCAGCGACATGCTGGGGCCAACGGTCCTTTTTTGCTTTGCGCTCGAAGCGCACCGAACGAACTGGTACGCGAGAACGATCGTGTACCACCCCGAGACAGGAGTCACGTCGATGTCCAACTCATCTGAGGAGAGGCCGTCCAGGCCCGAACGATCCGACAGTTCGCGCCGGCAGGACGGCGACGGGCGGGGATTCCGACGTGACGACCGGCGGGGCGACCAGCGTGGCGGCAGCGGCTACCGCTCAGGTGGTGGCGACCGTCCGCAGTTCCGGCGGGACGACCGCGGTGACAGCACCCGCGGGCCCCGTCGCGATGACGAGCGTGGCGCACCTCGTCGGGACGACCGCGGCCCTCGTCGTGATGACGAGCGCGGCGGCTTCCGGCGCGATGACCGTTCTGCGCCGAGGCGTGAGGGTGAGCGGGGTGGGTTCCGGTCGGGTGGGGACCGTCCGCCGTTCCGTCGGGATGACCGTGACGACCGTCCGCGCGGCCCGCGCAACGACGACCGCGGCGGCTACCGCCGCGACGACCGGGGTGGTGGGTCTCGTCCTGGCGGTGACCGTCCCCAGTTCCAGCGCGACAACCGGTCGGGCGGCCCGCGACGTGACGACCGGCCGAGTGGCCCCCGTCGGGATGATCGCCGGGACGGGGAGCGTGGCGGTTTCCGCCGTGATGACCGTCCCGCACCCAGGCGTGATGACGAGCGCGGTGGGTTCCGACGTGATGACCGTCCCGCACCCAGGCGTGATGACGAGCGCGGCGGCTTCCGACGTGATGACCGTCCCGCGCCGAGGCGCGACAACGAGCGGGGTGGGTTCCGGTCGGGTGGGGACCGTCCGTCGTTCCGTCGTGATGACCGTCCGGCGCCCAGGCGTGACGACGAGCGTGGCGGCTTCCGTCGCGACGACCGGCCGGCGCCGAGGCGTGACGATCGGCCCGCGCCCCGGCGCGACAACGAGCGGGGTGGGTTCCGGTCGGGTGGGGACCGTCCGCCGTTCCGTCGGGATGACC
>NZ_BAAHCA010001277.1:0-1103 GCF_054776295.1 Streptomyces sparsus | reverse complement strand
CACCTCCCGCAGCCGGTCCGACTCGGCGGCGCCGGCCCGGTGCAGGTCGTCGACCAGCAGCAGCACGGGTCCGTCGTCCGGTATGCCGGACGGCGGACCGCCACTCCCGCACGTCCAGGCGACGCGCGGCGCCCCGGCGGCCTCCGGCAACTCGGCGAGCCTGCGCAGCAGGTGGCTCTTGCCCGTACCCGCCGCGCCTTCGACGAGGACCAGCAGCGGTCTGGCGCCCTCGCACACCAGCGCGCGCCGCAGCCGCTGCTCCCACACCGCTTCCCTTACCGTGACCACTGCTCTCCAGACTCGCCGTCGAGGTCTCCCCGCCTTCACCCCCGGTGCGGGCGTCCACCGTGGGGCACATCCTGACCAGGAGTTGTCGGCCGTGTCACCCGTCGCGTCACGACCGGTCGGCCTGGAACGGGCGGCCGTGACCGTCGCTCCCGCGTGCCCGGCGTTCGCCGCCGGGACCCCGTATCGGCCCAACACCTCGTGCGGCGGGTGTTGTCAGGGGCCGGCGCCCGGGCCGGCGGTACCGGGTTTCGGGAGGGACAGGTCGATGTCCCGGGTGGCGAACACCTCACCCTCGTGGTCACGGGCGGTGATGGTGAAGGAGGTGAAGCGGGGCAGCCCGGTGGTGTCCAGGTGGTACACGCCCCAGCCCGGGTCGCCCGGCAGCGTGAACAGTTCGGCGCGGCGTTCCGCGCCCGCGACGGTCACCACGATGCGCCGGGGCGGTTCCGGCAGCCGCCAGGCCCCCTCGATCCGCTGGATGCCGTCCCGATCCGTGGAGTCGTACCCGGTGCTGATGCTCCTCGGGCGCAGGCTGTCGCCCAGGCCCATGGCACGGGCGTGTTCCAGCGCCTCCGGGAACTGCTCCGCCTCCGCGATGACGTAGTTCTGCCGCCCCTCGGGCAGCAGCCCGAGCCGAAGTTCCGGCGTCAGGGTGACCGGTTCGTAGGGGTCGACGATCCGCACCCGGGAAGCGGCCGGACCGGGCGACACGGGCGCCGACACGGCGGGCTCCACGCGCTCCGAGTGCGGCGGACCGGACGGCCGCGGCAACCCGGCCAGTACGGTCAGGGCCGTGAGCCCGGTGAGGGCCGCCG
>NZ_BAAHCA010001276.1:0-1103 GCF_054776295.1 Streptomyces sparsus | reverse complement strand
CTGCCACGGCTCCGCCGCCGCCACCCGTGCCGGATCGATCTCCAGGCCGACCACCGCGACGTCGGGACGCACCCGCCGCAACCGGCCCAGCAACTCCACCGCCGTCCACGGCGCGGCCCCGTACCCCAGGTCCACCGCGACAGGCGGCACCGGGCTGCGCAGCAGTGCGGCACCGTGCGTCGCCGCGATCCAGCGGTCCATCCGGCGCAGCCGGTTCGGGTTGGTGGTGCCCCGGGTGACGGTGCCCTCGGGGGCCGGGGGACGGGCGCGCGCGGACATGTCCGCAGCGTACGCGGAGCCCCGGCGGGGCCTGCCAGGTCACGATTGGGCAAAGTGGGAAGAGCGGGCAACCTTTCGGTTGTTCCCCACACCGGCGAAGGGCGTTCGCCGTGCCGCCGTCGTGAGGGAGGAGCCGCGTGAGCTCGTACGTGACGCGGATCAGTCGCAGGCTCGGCCTCCCCCCGCGCAGCCCGCGCAGAGTCGCGCTGCTCAGCGTGCACACCTCCCCGCTCCACCAGCCGGGCACCGGCGACGCGGGCGGCATGAACGTCTACATCGTGGAGCTCTCCAAGCAGCTCGCCGCGCTCGGCACCGAGGTCGAGATCTTCACCCGGGCCACCACCGGCGCGCTCGCCCCCCGGGTGGAACTCGCGCCGGGCGTGCTCGTCCGGCACATCGACGCCGGGCCGTACGAGGGCCTCAACAAGGAGGACCTGCCCGCCCAGCTCTGCGCCTTCACACACGGCGTGATGCAGGCCTGGGCCGGCCACCGCCCCGGCTACTACGACCTCGTCCACTCGCACTACTGGCTGTCCGGGCACGTCGGCTGGCTCGCCGCACAGCGCTGGGGCGTGCCGCTGGTCCACGCCATGCACACCATGGCCAAGGTGAAGAACGCCTCGCTCGCCGCCGGGGACGCCCCCGAGCCGCCCGCCCGGGTCATCGGCGAGACGCAGATAGTCCGGGCCGCCGACCGGCTCATCGCCAACACGGCGGAGGAGGCCGGCGAACTCGTCCGCCACTACGACGCCGAACCGCAGCGCACCGCCGTCGTGCACCCCGGCGTCAACCTCGACGTGTTCCGCCCCGCCGACGGCCGGGCG
>NZ_BAAHCA010001275.1:0-1108 GCF_054776295.1 Streptomyces sparsus | reverse complement strand
GGGCCGCGCGATCGGCGCGCGGCCCGGACCGCCGGTCACCGTTCGCCGGGAACCAGCACCACCGGGCAGTGCGAGTGGTGCAGCACCGAGTGCAGGACCGGGCCGAGCTGCATGCCGAACCGGTGCTTGCGGTGGTGCCCGCCGACCACGACGACGTCGGCCTCCTCCGACACCGACACCAGCTGCCGGCCGGGCGAGCCCTGCACCGTCTCGGTGCGGAGGCGCACGTCCGGGTACTTCTCGGCGACCGCCGCGACAGCGGTGCGGGCGACCTTCTCGGCCGCCGCCGCGTAGTGGACGTCCTCCGGGTTGGGCGCGAAGTCGAAGGCGTGCACCACCAGAAGCTCCGCGTCGTGCCGCTTCGCCTCCTCGAAGGCGAACTCCATCGCCGCGCGCTCGGTGTCGGCGTCGACCCCCAGCAGGACGCGGCCGTGGCTGCGGCCGGTGTCACCGCGGACGACCAGCAGCGGGCTCGCGGTGTGCGCGGCGACCCGCAGGCTCACCGAACCGAGCAGCAGCCCGGCGAAGCCGCCGTGGCCGCGGCTGCCGACCACGGTCAGCACCGCGCCCTCACTCCGGTGCGCCAGCGCGTCCGCGGCGGCCTCGGACGTCATCGACGGAATGACCCGCAGCTTCGGGTGCCGCTCGCGCAGCTCCTCGGCGGCGTTCTCCACCAGGTGCCGGGACCGCTCGTGGAGCGTCGAGCCGCCGGTGTCCTGGCCCTCCATCGGGGGCAGCAGCTCCCAGGGCCAGCCGGACAGGATCTCCAGTGGCACGTCCCGCAGCACGGCTTCCTCGGCGGCCCTGTCCAGGGCGGCGCGGGAGTGCTCGGAGGCGTCGAAGCCGACCAGGACGCGGGGGGGCAGCGGGGCGGTGGGGGCGGTGTCGGTCATGGCATACCTCCATGGGTAGGACGTTCGCGCAGCCGACGCGGGTAGGGATCCCGCGCGGTACGCGCCAACAGGCGGATACGGACGTCAAGGCGAATAGTGGCCTCGGGCCGCGCCGGAACCGGGTTGGACCCGGCCTCGGCGAGTTGCGGCAGGTCGCGTGCCGTCGCGCGGAGCCGGTGCGGCAGGACCTCGGGCCGGCGGCTGGGCGGCCCGCC
>NZ_BAAHCA010001274.1:0-1113 GCF_054776295.1 Streptomyces sparsus | reverse complement strand
CCCGCGAGGGCCTGGGCGCGGGCGGAGGCGGCGCCGGCAACCGTCGTCCCCCACGCGCCGGCCTCGGCGACCCGGACTGAGAGCTCCGGCTGCCAGCGCAGCGCCCAGCTCTCCCGGAAGGTGCCGGTGCCACCGCGTGCGCGGACCGGCTCGCCCCAGTCGATGCCCAGCAGCCGCAGCTGGTGGAGCAGTCGGCTGCGGGCGGCGTCGGTGGGGTTGCGCAGGTCGAGTTCCAGCTCCCGTTCCGCTGCCTCCGGCTTGAGCCGGAGCGAGCGGTGCAACCGGTCGAGGTCGCGTTGCAGCGGGACGGCGGGGGCGTCGGGCGGGACCTCACCCAGCACGTCGCCGACGATGAGGCGGTCCCTGATCAGCGCGTACGGGACGTCGGACCCCTCGCAGAGAACGGCCCGCACCGCGTCCGTCGTCTCGCTCAGCCCGGCCAGCGGCCGGCCGCGCATGGCGGCGAGCGCCTCGGCGAGCCGCACCGCCTCGATGACGTGGGCCGAGGAGACGGGGAGGTCCTCCGCGCGCAGCAGCGCGGCGACCTTCGTCATCCAGCGGGTGACCGGCCGGTCGGCCGCCGAGAAGAGGTGCCCGTACCAGCCGGGTGAGTCGATGCCGGCGCCGTAGCCGCTCTGCCGGGCCAGCCTGCGGTGCGTCCACGGCACCCAGGACAGCTCGGCCTTCACCTTCGGCAGCCCCTTCAGCAGGCGGCGGTCGGCGGTGACCGGGTGCTGCTCACGCAGGGCCGGTACGTGCCAGGCCCCGCAGACCACGGCCACCCTCGCGTCGCCGAACTCCCGCCGCGCCTCGCGCAGCCGCAGCCGCATGTGGGCCTCGCGCGGCAGGTCGCGCTCGTCACCGCCGTGGCCGTGGGTGGCCCGCAGCTCCGTCATGGCCTCCTCCAGGGCGTGGAAGGCCGCGAGCGCGTCACCAGGCGCCCCCTGCTCGGCCCCGCTGCCCGGCGTGGAGCCCTGGTGCTCGACCGCGTCCTCCCACCACCGTTCCGGGTCGTCGTGCCCGGCGGCCTCGGCGAGTGCGGCAAGCGGGTCAAGCCGCACGGCTCGCACGTCCGGCGGACCGGTCGCCGCCCCGGAACCGTCCGGTGCCGCG
>NZ_BAAHCA010001273.1:0-1113 GCF_054776295.1 Streptomyces sparsus | reverse complement strand
CCACCACCTCAACCTCGGCCACGGCCTCGCCGCGCAGGCCCTGCGGGCGACGCTGCCGGCCTCCGCCAAGCTCGGCATCAGCCTCAACTCGGCGGTGGTGCGGGCCCGTACCGACTCCGCCGCCGACCGGGACGCCAAGCGCCGCATCGAGGCGCTGGCCAACGGCATCTTCGAGGGCCCGGTGCTCCAGGGCGCCTACCCCGAGGACCTGTTCACGGACACCGCCCGGCTCACCGACTGGAGCTTCGTCCAGGACGGCGACCTGGCGGACATCCACCAGCCGCTGGACGCGCTCGGCGTCAACTACTACACGCCGTCGCTGGTCTCCGAGGTGGAGGACGGCGAGGTGGAGCGGCGCGACGGGCACGGACAGAGCGCGCACTCGCCGTGGCCGGCCGCCGACCGGGTCGCCTTCCACCAGACGCCCGGCCCCACCACCCAGATGGGCTGGGCCGTGGACGCGACCGGCCTGCACGAGCTGCTGCTCCGGCTCGGCCAGGCCGCGCCCGGCGTGCCGCTCTACATCACCGAGAACGGCATGGCCTGCGACGACAAGCCGTCCGCCGACGGCACCGTGCACGACCAGGACCGGATCGACTACCTGCACGGCCACCTGGCCGCCGTGGAGCAGGCGATCGGTGACGGCGTGGACGTGCGCGGGTACTTCCTCTGGTCGCTGCTGGACAACTTCGAGTGGGCGTACGGCTACAGCAAGCGCTTCGGCGCGGTCTACGTCGACTTCGACACCCAGGAGCGCATTCCGAAGTCCAGCGCCCACTGGTACGCGGAAGTGGTGCGGAACCGGGAGCTGCCCGCCGTCTGACGACCCGGGGGGGGCGGGATCGGGGTGCGGCGGAGGGGGCAACAACCGCCGCACCCCGGTGGGGTGGTCCCTGTGGGGGGTGATCAGAACACTAGCCGCAGCGATCCGGACAATTGCCCGCCAAGGCGACACCGGGCGGCGGCCTTAGGGCGGCCTTAAGGTCCGGATGGACGGACCTTAAGCGTCCGTCACGCCCGGCGACCCCGCCGCCGCGTCCGGTGACCGCGCCGGGACACGGGCGGGCGGCCGTCGGTGTCGAGCGCCAGCCACAGCCGCACCTCGGCGCCCCC
>NZ_BAAHCA010001272.1:0-1116 GCF_054776295.1 Streptomyces sparsus | reverse complement strand
CGGGTGCCGCGTCAGCGGGTGACGGCGGTGACGGCGTCGGCGTCGGGGGTGTCGCCGTTGACGAGTTCCAGGGTGCGGCCGGCGGTGGCCGGGGTGTCGAGCAGGGCGGCGAGTACGGCGGCCACGTCGTCGCGGGTGACCTCCCCGCGGCCGGTGGAGTCGGCCAGCAGGACCTTGCCGGTGGCCTCGTCGTCGGTGAGGCGGCCCGGCCGCAGGATCGTCCAGTCCAGGTCGTCGTGGGCGCGGACGGCCTCGTCGGCGGCGCCCTTGGCGCGGAGGTACGCGGCGAACACCGGGTCCATGTCGGCGGGCGGGTCGCTGTCGGCGCCCATGGAGGACACCACCAGGAAGCGTCGTACCCCTGCCTGAGCGGCGGCGTCGGCGAGGAGTTGGGCTGCGGCCCGGTCCACCGAGTCCTTGCGTTCCACGCCGCTGCCGGGACCCGCGCCGGCTGCGAACACCGCAGCGTCGGCGCCCGCGAGGTGCCGGGCGACTTCCTCGACCGTCGCCGACTCCAGGTCGCAGACCACGGGTTCGGCACCGGCCGCCTGGACCTGTTCCGCCTTGTCCGGGTTGCGGATCAGGCCCGCGACGTCGTCCCCGCGCCCGGCGAGCAGTCGCTCCAGCCGCAGCGCGATCTTTCCGTTTCCACCAGCGATCACTGTGCGCATGCTGTCGACCGTACGCCTTCGCCACCCGGAAAGCCGGGCCCCCGCGCCGCACCGTCGTCAAAGCCGGCCCCCGCGCCGCACCACCGTCAAAGCCGGGCGGGTCAGCCCTGGGCCTGGCGGGGCAGGTCGAGGGCGGCGGTGGTGGTGTCGCCCGCGTCGCAGAACTCCCGTACGGCGCTGGTGCGGGTGACGACCCGGCCGCGGTGCAGCACCACACGGCTGTAGGAGAGGGAGAGCGCGGCGGGCAGGGTCCGGCCGCGGACGGCGAGCAGCTCGGCGGGGAAGCCGGCCTCCACCCGCACCTCGGGCAGGCCCATGACCTCCCGGGCCTGGGAACTGACCGCCTCGTACGCGGCCGTCGGGGCCAGTTCGCCCAGCGACGCCAGCAGGTACGCGGCTTCCAGCGGGTCGCCGCGGCCGACCGGGTTGGCGGCGTCGCGCAGTG
>NZ_BAAHCA010001271.1:0-1117 GCF_054776295.1 Streptomyces sparsus | reverse complement strand
GGCGCCTCCCGCCTCCGGCACGCAGCCGGTCCACGGCCCGTTTGCGTCCCCGGCCGACGGGCCGCAGCCGCAGCCGGCCAACGGCCCGCACACTCCCGGTGGTTCGCCGCGGATGCGGCAGGTCGCCTCCGAGCTGGACCAGCTCGACGAGTTGCTGCGCAAGCGGGGCCGCGAGTGAGGGGCCGCCTCATCGCCGGCCGCTACGAACTCGCCGAGCAGCTCGGCAAGGGAGCGATGGGCCAGGTCTGGGGCGGCCACGACCGGGGGCTGGGCGGGCGGCCCATCGCCGTCAAGCTGATGCACCCCGGGCGGGTGGCGTCCATGGCCGGTCTGTCCGACAGCTCGCACCCCGACGAGCTGCGGGAACGCTTCGAGCGTGAGTGCCGGGTCACCGCGCAGATCGACCACCCCGGCCTGGTCACCGTCTTCGACGCCGGGCGGGACGACCACGAACTGTTCCTCGTCATGCAGCGGGTGGAGGGCAGCGACCTCGCCGACCACCGGGCCGCGCACCGCCCCTACCCGCTGTCCTGGGCGGTCTCGGTCGGCGCCCAACTGTGCTCGGCGCTGGCCGCGGTCCACGCGGCGCGCATAGTCCACCGGGACCTGAAGCCGGGCAACGTCATGGTGCGGCCCGACGGCCGGGTCGTGGTGGTGGACCTCGGCATCGCCGCGGTCGGCTCCGTCGGCGACAGCACCCGCCTCACCCGCACCGGCGCGCTGATCGGCACTCCGCTGTACATGGCGCCCGAGCAGGTCGTCGGCGGCGCGCCCGTCGGGCCGGCGGCCGACCTGTACGCGCTGGGTGTGCTGCTGTACGAACTCCTCGCCGGACGGCCGCCGTTCACCGCGCCGGAAGCGGCCGGACTGCTGTACATGAAGCTGCACGAGCGTCCCGAGCCGCTGCGGGCCCTCCGTCCGGAGACGCCCGGGCCGCTCGCCGCGCTGGTGCACGCCCTGCTGGACAAGGACGTCGCCGCCCGACCCGCGGACGCCCACGAGGTGCACTCGGTGCTCGCCCCGCTGCTGCCCGGCCGGATCCCCACCGGACCCGAGCAGCCGATGGACCCCACCCGGCCGTTCCGCGAGCCGATGGCGCCCTGGCCGACGCGCGGCC
>NZ_BAAHCA010001270.1:0-1117 GCF_054776295.1 Streptomyces sparsus | reverse complement strand
GGCCGAGCGCCGCGGGGCCCTGCTGGGTGAGATCAGGGCCCAGGCCGCGGCCGTGCTCGGACACGCGGACGCCGCTGCCGTCCCCGAGGGGCGCGCCTTCCGTGACCTCGGCTTCGACTCGCTGACCGCCGTCGAGCTGCGCAACCGCTTCGCCGAGGCCACCGGGCTGCGCCTGCCGGTCACCCTCGCGTTCGACCACCCCTCCGCCGCGGCGCTCGCCGCCCACCTGGACCGGGAGATGTTCGGCACCGGCACCGGCACCGAGGCGGAGATCCGCGGCGACCTGCCCTCCGCCTCCGTCGACGACGACCCCGTGGTCATCGTCGGCATGAGCTGCCGCTTCCCCGGCGACGTCGCCTCACCGGAGGACCTGTGGCGGCTGCTCGCCGAAGGCACCGACGCCATCACCCCGTTCCCCACCGACCGGGGGTGGGACGTCGAGGGGCTCTACGACCCCGACCCGGACCGCGTCGGCCACTCCTACGCACGGCACGGCGGCTTCCTGCACGACGCAGACCGGTTCGACCCGGCCTTCTTCGGCATCTCGCCCCGCGAGGCCGTGGCCATCGACCCGCAGCACCGGCTGCTGCTGGAGACCTCGTGGGAGGCGTTCGAACGCGCCGGTATCGACCCGCAGGGCGTCCGCGGAAGCCGGGCCGGTGTGTTCGTCGGCTCCAACTACAACGACTACGGCAGCCGTGCCCGCAGTGCCCCCGGGGAACTGGAGGGATACCTCGCGACCGGCAGTGCCGGGAGCGTGGCCTCCGGTCGCATCGCCTACACCTTCGGCCTCGAAGGGCCCGCCGTCACCGTCGACACCGCCTGCTCCTCCTCACTGGTCGCCCTGCACATGGCCGCCCAGTCGCTCCGGTCCGGCGAGTGCGAGATCGCCCTCGCGGGTGGTGTCACGGTCATCTCCACCCCTGACACCTTCGTCGAGTTCAGCCGGCAGCGGGCGCTGTCGCCCGACGGCCGGTGCAAGCCCTTCGCCGCCGAGGCCGACGGCGCCGGCTGGGCGGAGGGCGTCGGCCTGCTGCTTCTGGAACGGCACTCCGACGCCGTCCGCAACGGGCACCCCGTGCTCGCCGTGGTGCGCGGCTCCGCCGTCAACCAGGAC
>NZ_BAAHCA010001269.1:0-1119 GCF_054776295.1 Streptomyces sparsus | reverse complement strand
GCCAGCAGCAGCCGCAGCAGCTGCCCGGCCGTGCGGCGCGCCCTGATGCCGATCATGCGGCTGCCCAGTCCGTACAGCAGGATCAGCGCCGTGACGGTGATGCCCGCGGCGTTGCCGGCGGCGATGCCGTGGATGCCCCAGTGCGGTGCGGCGGCCGCGCCGACGGCCACCGTGAGGAGCAGGCCGACGGCCATCGCGGCGGCCGGGTACCAGGTGGGGCGGGCAGCGGAGAAGAAGGGCCTGACGAGGGCACCGACCATGCTGTGGCCGAGCAGGCCGAGGGCGTAGACCCGCATCACCGAGGCGGTCGCCGCGGTGTCCTCGGGCCGGAAGGCGCCGCGCTGGAAGAGGACCTCGATGATCTGCGGCGCGTAGGCGACGACGTAGGCGGCGCCCACCAGCACCACCAGCGCGGCCAGCGTCAGGTCCCGTTCGACGCGGCGGCGTGCCCGGTCGGCCTCCCCGTCGGCCAGCGCCCTGGCCACCACGGGAAAGGTGACGGTGCAGATCATCAGCGACAGGATCATCGGCATCTGCGCGACCTTCTGCGCGTAGTTCAGATGCGAGATGGCCCCGGAGGGCAGCGTGGAGCCGAGGAAGCGCTCCACCAGGACCTGGGCCTGGCGGCTGAGTGCGAACAGCACGACGGGGGCGAGCAGTCCGAAGCTGAGCAGCGCGGCTCTGCCCTCGGTGGGCCCGGCGGTCTTCCGGCCGGCGGCCCCGCCGGTGCGCGGGGCCCGTACGGGGAGTCGGCGGAGGAAGGCGGGCAGTTGGACGAGGACCATCAGGCAGCCGCCGGCGGCCACGCCCGCGGCGGCGGCCCGCACCCCGAACAGGGGGTGCAGGGTGAGCACGGTGCCGATGATGCCGACGTTGTACGCCGCGTAGATCGCGGCGGGCGGCACGAAGCTGCGGTGGGCCCGCAGGGCGGCACTGAAGTAGCCGGCGAGGCCGAAGGTGAGGACGGAGACCGCCGTCAGCCGGGTGCAGTCGACAGCGAGCGAGGGGTCGGCCAGTCCGGGGGCGAGCACCTTGACCAGCAGGGGCGCCGCCGCGGCCAGCAGCGCGGCGACCGCGGCGAGCGCGCCGAACAGCCAGGGCAGCGTGCCGGTGAGCAGG
>NZ_BAAHCA010001268.1:0-1126 GCF_054776295.1 Streptomyces sparsus | reverse complement strand
GCAGGTCGACGCGGGTCAGGCTCCACGGGGGCAGGGGCCCGTCCCGCTGCTCCGGTTCGCCGCCGTCGGTGACGGTGAACCGGGCGCGCAGGGGGGCCGTCTCGGCCACGGCCGTGGCGAAGGCCGCCTCGAGGAGGCCGGGGTCGACGGGCCCGGCGATGTCGAGAGCCACGCCCACGTGGTAGCGCCCGGGTTCCGCGAGCCGTTCGCCCAGCCAGATGCCGCGCTGGGCCGTCGTCAGTGGCAGCGGCGGGTGGTCGGGGCCGCTCACCGGGGCACGTCCGACTCCGTGCGCTCGTCCCGCAGCAGCAGTACGAGCGTCTCGGCGATCTCCGCGAGCGGCCCGGGGCGCCCCATCTCGGCGTGCGGGCAGTCCACGGGGCGGACCTCGGGCTTGCCGCCGTCGACGTAGGGCTCCCACTGCCGCGCGGCCGCCTCGGGGGAGGTTTCGAGGGCGGTGAAGACCAGCAGGTCGCCGGTGTAGCGGGAGGGGGTGTGGTCGTGGGAAAGGACGGCGTTGTTGGTGTAGACGCGGCAGAGGGTCTCGATCATGGCCTCGTCGAAGGTGGCGAGGAGGCCCGGGTAGGCGCGGGCGATCTCCAGGAATCGCGGGTAGGTCATCTCCTCGTCGTCCCAGAGAGCGGGGTCGTACCCGAAGAACTGCAGGACCGTCCGCATCACGTGGTCGGGGCCGAACCGCAGCGCGGCGGCGTCCGCGCCGGCGTCTCCCTCTCCGGCGGCCGGCGCGCCCGGCTGGGGGCCGTCGTCCGCCGGAGTGGCGAGCGGCATCGAGTCGAGGACGGCGAGGAGTCCGACCTTCTCCCCCGTGCGCTGGAGTTGGACGGCCATCTCGTGCGCGACGACGCCGCCGAACGACCAGCCGAGCAGGTGGTACGGGCCGGTCGGCTGCACGGTGCGGATCTGGGTCACGTAGTCCGCGGCCATCTCGGCGATCGACCCGGGCAGGACCCGTGCCCCGTCCAGGCCGCGCGCCTGGAGCCCGTAGAGCGGCTGGTCGGTGCCCAGGGGTCCGGTGAGGCCGGCGTACGACCAGGCGATCCCGGCCGCGGGGTGCACGCAGAACAGCGGCGGGCGGCTGCCCTCCTCGCGCAGCGGCAGCAGCACG
>NZ_BAAHCA010001267.1:0-1127 GCF_054776295.1 Streptomyces sparsus | reverse complement strand
GGCGGCGTCGCTCATGTGCTGGCCTCCTGGGTGTCGTGCGGGTCCTGGTCCGCGTCGGGCCGCGGTTCCGCCGTGGGCGGCCCGGAAGGGGCCGGCTGCGGGGGTTCCGCCGGCTGCGGGGGTTCCGCCGGCTGCGGGGGTTCTCCCGCTTGCGGGGGTTCTGCGGGGCGTGGTGGTTCGACGCGTGCCGGGGGCTCCGCGGGCTGGTCCTGGTCGAACTCGTCCGTCACCACCGGCCGGGCGTCGTCACCGCCGCTCCAG
This sequence comes from Streptomyces sparsus, assembly GCF_054776295.1. Lineage (NCBI taxonomy): Bacteria > Bacillati > Actinomycetota > Actinomycetes > Kitasatosporales > Streptomycetaceae > Streptomyces > Streptomyces sparsus. The sequence goes on along the minus strand of NZ_BAAHCA010001267.1, from coordinate 866 downwards.
CGCACGGTGAGCGTGCCCAGGGCCTCCGACTGCTCCAGCACCACCACACGTTCTCGGTAGAGCTCCAGCAGGGCCAGGAAGCGGGCCACCACGGTCAGGGTGTCGGGGGCGTCGGCGGTGAGCCGTTCGAAGGTGGTCTCGCCCCACTCGCGCAGGCGGCCCACCACGACGTCCGCCTGCTCGCGCACGCTGACCAGCGGGGCGTGGATGTGGTCCACGTACACCTGGGGCTTCGGCTTGGGCTGCATGGCCTTCACGGCGAGCCGGGCGAAGCCCTCCGGGCCGATGCTGATCACCACGTCGGGCAGCAGCGCGGCGAGGTGGGGCTCCAGGCCGACGGTGCGGGGGTGGCGCCGGGTCTCGGCGAGCAACCGGTCCGCGAAGATGTCGGCGATCTCCCGGTAGGCCCGGTACTGGAGCAGCCGGGCGAAGAGCAGGTCACGGGCTTCCAGCAGGGCGAGGTCCGCCTCGTCCTCGACCTCCGCGGCGGGCAGCAGGCGGGCCGCCTTGAGGTCCAGCAGGGTCGCGGCCACCACCAGGAACTCGGTCGTCTGGTCCAGGTCCCAGTCGGCGCCCATCGCGCGCAGGTGCGCCATGAACTCGTCGGTCACCCTGGACAGCGCGACCTCGGTGACGTCCATCCGGTGCTTGGAGATGAGCTGGAGCAGCAGGTCGAAGGGTCCCTCGAAGTTGTCGAGGACCACGCGGAAGCGCCCGTCGTCGACCTGCTCGGTCTGCGGCTCCTCCGGCGGTCCGGGCTGCCGCTGCTCTTCCTGCGGCCCGGACCGCTCCGTCCCCGGCGGCGTCACCGATGGCGGCTGCTCGGCGGACCGCCCGCCTGTCGGTGGCTGGTCGGCGCCCGTCGG
>NZ_BAAHCA010001266.1:0-1128 GCF_054776295.1 Streptomyces sparsus | reverse complement strand
CGCGGGCGAGGCCCGGCGGTCGCTGCGCGGCTGCGGCACCGAACTGTCGGCTGCCGAGACCGCGGTCCGCGAGGCGAGCGACATCCTGGTGCGGCACGCCAACTCCACCCGCTACGAGCAGGTGCGCACCCCGGCGCGCCAGCAGATCAGGGAGCTGCCGGCCGCCGCCCTGCCGGAGCACGCGGCGGCCTGGGCCGACGCGTTCGCGCCCCGACTGCGGGTCCTCACCGACGAGTTGCAGCAGCTGGAGCGCAACCGCGACAGCATCGTCGACCGGCTGCGCGGCCTGGTCGAGGCGTCACTCGCCACACTGCGCTCCGCCCAGCGGCTGTCCCGCCTCCCCGAGGGCCTGGGGGAGTGGTCGGGGCAGGAGTTCCTCCGCATCCGCTTCGACGACCCCGACCAGGCCGGTCTCACCGAACGCCTCGGAGAGGTGATCGACGAGGCCACCAGGGCGGCCGTGCGCAAGAACTCCGACCTGCGCCGCGACGGCATGTCGCTGCTGCTGCGCGGTGTACACGCGGCCATGCAGCCGCGCGGCGTCGCCGTGGAGATCCTCAAGCCCGACGCGGTGCTGCGGGCCGAGCGGGTCCCGGTCGGCCAGATGGGCGACGTCTTCTCCGGCGGCCAGCTGCTGACCGCCGCGATCGCCCTCTACTGCACGATGGCCGCGCTGCGCAGCAGCGACCGGGGCCGCGACAAGCACCGGCACGCCGGCACCCTGTTCCTCGACAACCCCATCGGGCGGGCCAACGCCACCTACCTGTTGGAGCTGCAACGTGCGGTCGCCGACGCGCTCGGTGTGCAACTCCTCTACACCACGGGTCTGTTCGACACCACCGCGCTCGCGGAGTTCCCCCTGGTGGTCCGCCTGCGCAACGACGCGGACCTGCGGGCGGGGCTGAAGTACATCAGCGTCGAGGAGCACCTGCGTCCCGGGCTGCCGCAGCAGCGGAACGACCCGGACGCCGCGCACGGCGAGATCACCGCCACCCGCATGTTCCGCCGACCGGAGGAGTCCGACGCCGAGCGGGCCGCCAGGGAGGGCGCCGCCCCGAAGCGACTCGACCGGAGTCCGGCCGGGGAGCCCGCCGGGGGCGGGAGCGCGCCGGGCGCGTAGACGCACCG
>NZ_BAAHCA010001265.1:0-1129 GCF_054776295.1 Streptomyces sparsus | reverse complement strand
TCGGCCAGGCCGGCCCGCAGACCGGCCTCCACGCGCCGCACCTCGCCCCTCCAGTCCTGGTCGAGCAGCAGGCCCACCGACGCGTCGGCGACCGCCGCGGCCAGCGGGTTCGCCATGAACGTCGGCCCGTGGGCCAGCACGGGCACCTCACCGCGGGAGATGCCCTCGGCCACCCGCGGCGAGCACAGCGTCGCCGCCATGGTGAGGTATCCGCCGGTAAGCGCCTTGCCGACGCACATCACGTCGGGGCTGATGCCGGCGTGTTCCGCGGCGAACAGCGCGCCCGTCCGGCCGAAGCCGGTGGCGATCTCGTCGAGCACCAGCAGCGCACCCGTCTCGTCGCACACCTCACGCAGCACCCGCAGGTACGCGGGGGAGTGGAACCGCATGCCGCCAGCGCCCTGGACGACCGGTTCGACCACCACCGCGGCCAGCTCGTGGGCGTGCGCGCGCACCGCCTCCCGCAGCTCGGCCGCGTAGGCGGGGTCGGGCTCGGCGTCGAAACCGGCGGGCGGAGCGGGGGTGAAGACCTGCCGGGGCAGCACCCCCGACCACAGGTGGTGCATGCCGCCGTCCGGATCGCACACCGACATCGGCTGCCAGGTGTCGCCGTGGTAACCGCCGCGCCAGGTCAGCAGCCGCTGCCTGCCCGGCTCACCGACCGACCGCCAGTACTGCAGGCACATCTTCACCGCGACCTCGACCGACACCGAACCGGAGTCGGCGAGGAAGACGTGTTCCAGGCCCTCCGGGGTGATGTCGACGAGCCGCTTGGCCAGCCGCACGGCCGGCTCGTGGGTGAGCCCGCCGAACATCACGTGGCTCATCCGCCCCAACTGCTCACGGGCGGCCTCGTTCAGCACCGGGTGGTTGTAGCCGTGCACGGCCGACCACCACGACGACATGCCGTCGACGAGTTCCCGCCGGCCCTCGACGGGCTCGGCGAGCCGCAGCCGGACACCGGACGCCGACTCGACCGCGAGGGGCGCCCGGCGCCCGGGCATCGGTCCGTACGGATGCCAGACGTGCTGCCGGTCCAGGGCCAGCAGCTCGTCCAGGGGCATCGGCTCACGCATTGGGCGGCAGGTCCGTACCGGCACCCCGGCGGCGCACCGCGACGCGCGCACCC
>NZ_BAAHCA010001264.1:0-1130 GCF_054776295.1 Streptomyces sparsus | reverse complement strand
GGTGGCCGCCACGCCGGTCGCCAGCGAGGCCCCCAGCAAGGTCCGCCGGGTGAGGTTCGCGGTCGGGGCGCCCGCCGCCGCGTTGCTCCGGCGCTGCCTGAAGTCCATGGAAGTGCTCCCCCTCGTGTGGTCGCGTCACGGTGTACGGGAGTCCCGGACGGACACCGGAATGTGTCGGCTGACCTGATCGGTCAGTGTTGGTCCTGGTCTCTCCGCAGGTGGACCGGTTTCCGGTCGACGGGACCGATCAGAGCACGCCGCTTCGGGCGGCGTCCAAGACCGGTGGGGGCCGCGACTCATATCGGTATGGCTATCGTCGCAGCGTGGACCTGCTGAGACAGCTGCGCTACTTCACCGTGGTCGCCGAGGAAATGCACTTCGGCCGCGCCGCCGAGCGCCTCGGCATCGCCCAGCCCCCGTTGAGTCAGCGCATCCGCGAACTGGAGAGGGAGTTGGGCGCCGAACTGTTCGACCGCTCGAAGCGACGGATCCGTCTGACCCAGCCCGGCACGGTGCTGCTCGCGGAGGCGACCGAACTGCTGGCCCGGGTGGAGCGGACCCGCGAGCTGGTCGCCAGGGCCGGACGCGGTGAGTACGGCACGCTGCGGATGGGCGTGCCGCCCGAGGTGCCGGGCCGGGTACTGGGCGCGCTGCTGACCGTGTTCGCCGCCGTCCGGCCCGACGTGCGGCTGGAGTTGGTGGAACTCACCGGCGCCGAGCAGTTGGGGCAGCTGGCCGACCGCCGGCTGGACGTCGGCCTGGTGCAGCACCCGGTCGCCCCGGGCCGTGACGTGGTGGCGGGTCCGCCGGTGCCGCTGCCGCTGGGCGTGGTGCTCCCGCGCACGTCACCGCTGGCCCGGCAGGCGGAGATCACCCTGGCCGCACTGTCCGGTCAGTCGCTGGTCGCGGTACCGCGTGACGCCTCGCCCGGTCTGTACGACGCGACGCTGGCCGCGTGCCGGGCGCACGGCTTCGACCCGGTGCGCGTCAGCGAGGCGCGCAGCCCCGAGGTGATGCTGGGCCTGGTGATCGCCGGTTACGGGGTGGCGTTCAGCCATCCGGCGATCGCGCAGAAGGAACCCCGGGTGGCGTGGCGTCCGTTGGCCGCGGGCGGCCCGGACTGGCGGCTG
>NZ_BAAHCA010001263.1:0-1130 GCF_054776295.1 Streptomyces sparsus | reverse complement strand
GCAAGCAGACCGACCGGCCGGGCTGCTTGCTTCGAGTGCGCTTCAGCGGCTTGGCTTGAGCACATGAAGTACACGCAGCTGGGACGCACAGGACTCAAGGTCAGCCGACTCGTGCTCGGCACGATGAACTTCGGCCCGCAGACGGACGAGGCCGACAGCCACGCCATCATGGACGCCGCTCTCGACGCGGGCATCAACTTCTTCGACACCGCCAACGTGTACGGCTGGGGGGAGAACAAGGGCCGCACCGAGGAGATCATCGGAAGCTGGTTCGCCCAGGGCGGCGGCCGGCGGGAGAAGGTGGTGCTCGCCACCAAGGTCTTCGGCAACATGGCGCCCGACGGGGAGTTCTGGCCGAACCAGGACCGGCTGTCGGCGCTGAACATCCGCCGGTCCGTGGACGCCAGCCTCAAGCGGCTGAACACCGACCACATCGACCTCTACCAGTTCCACCACGTGGACCGCCGGACCCCGTGGGAGGAGATCTGGCAGGCCATGGACGTGCTGGTGCAGCAGGGCAAGATCACGTACGCGGGCTCGTCCAACCACGCGGGGTGGCACATCGCCCAGGCCAACGAGACGGCCGCCCGCCGCGGCAGCCTCGGCCTGGTCAGCGAGCAGTGCCTGTACAACCTGGCCGAGCGGCGCGCCGAGATGGACGTCATCCCGGCCGCCGAGGCGTACGGCCTGGGCGTCATCCCGTGGTCGCCGCTGCACGGCGGGCTGCTCGGCGGCGCCATCCGCAAGGAGCGGGAGGGCGGCGGCTCCCGCAGCACGTCCGGCAGGTCCGGGGACGCCCTCAAGAACAGCGCGCTGCGGGAGCAGATCCAGCGCTACGAGGACCTGCTCGACAAGCAGGGCATGGACCCCGGCGAGACGGCCCTCGCCTGGCTGCTCACCCGGCCCGGCGTGACCGGCCCGATCGTCGGCCCGCGCACCGTCGAGCAGCTCGACGCCGCGCTGCGCGCGGTGGAGCTGGAGCTGGGCGAGGACCTGCTGACCTCGCTCGACGAGATCTTCCCCGGCCCGGGCCCGACCCCGGAGGCCTTCGCCTGGTGACGATCGTCGCCCGCTGGACACCGGCGGGTGCGTGACGTGGGCGGCCCCGGGCGCGGAGACTCTCCGCGCCC
>NZ_BAAHCA010001262.1:0-1131 GCF_054776295.1 Streptomyces sparsus | reverse complement strand
CCGCGCTGTCCTCGCCGCCCCGCCCGGCCCGTCAGCCGAGCCAGCGGCGCAGGCGGAGCCGGCCCCACAGCAGGCTGGCCGCGTAGGAGAGGACCACCGTCAGCCCCAGCAGCACCACCAGCCGCTGCGCGGCGGCGGGGCCGCTCAGTCCGGCGGGCACCAGCGGACGCACCAGCTCCTCGACGAAGAAGACGTGCACCATGTAGGCGCCCAGCGCCGCACCGGCCAGCCTGGAGACCGCCGGACGCGCCCGCGGCGGCACCCGCACCCGGCTCACCGCCAGCAGCACGCAGCCGGTCATCGCCGCGACGAACAGGTGCGCGTTCGGGATCACGTACTGGACCTGCGTGTTGTACCAGAGGCACCCGGCGAACGCGCCGAGCAGCGGCAGCGCCAGCAGCCGGCGCCGTCCGGCCGACAGACCGGGCAACGCGAACAGCATCGCCCCGACCACCGCGTACACCAGCGAGTAGGTGCCGAATCCCCACCCGACGTCCGGTGTCTCCCAACCGGTCAACGTGCCGAGCGTGGTGAGCGCGCTGGGCGCGCACGCCACACCCAGCAGGGCGGCGGCCAGTCCCCACGGCCGCTGCCCCGCACGGACCAGGACCGCCAGGGCCAGCACGGCGATGATCGGTATGTAGGCGTACATGAACCACAGGTGGTAGGCCGGGCGCACCGAACCGAAGAGGGCGTCGACGGCCAGTTCGCTCACCGGCCCGTCCGTGCGGGAGCGCAGCCGGGCCCACGCCAGGTAGGCGCCCGTCCACAGGAACAGCGGCACGGCGTTGCGCACGATCCGCTGCCAGATCTGCGCGCCGTCCCGTGGCGGCGCCCCGACGAGCACCGCCCAGCCGGCCATCGCGAAGTACATCGGCACCGCGAACTCGTTCGCCGAGTCCGCCAGATGGCCCACCCAGTACACGCCGGGGCCGGCGCTCTCCGAACGGTCGACGGCGCCGATGAACACCGCGCCGACGTGGCCCAGCATGACCGCGCAGGAGCAGATCAGCCGCATCAGGTCGACGTCGTAGCGGTGCTCCCGCCTGGCCGCGGCGGGCCCGGTGACGGGCGGGGGCCCACTCGCCACGGGCGCCGCGAGACCGGCGTCCGCCGGTGCCGTCTCCGCCG
>NZ_BAAHCA010001261.1:0-1131 GCF_054776295.1 Streptomyces sparsus | reverse complement strand
GTCGCCGCCGGCCGCCAGGCGGGGCTCCAGCCGGGCGACCTCCCGCTGCCCGACCCGGCCGATGACCGGCGGCAGGTATCCGCGGATCGCCTGCATGCCGCGCAACCACCCCTGCGCGTAGACGTGGTGGCTGCGCCGTTCCACACCGGCGACGATCCGGTCCACCGCGGGCCCGAGCGGATACGTGCGGTTCGCCGGCCACGGCAGCCGCTTGCGCACGTCGCGCAGCACGTCGTCCTGGTCGGCACCGCGCACCATGTCGGTGTCGGTCCAGCTCAGGTAACCCACCCCGACCCGCACGCCCTTGTGGCCGACCTCGGCCCGCAGACTGTGCGCGAACGCCTCGACGCCGGACTTCGACGCGCAGTAGGCCGTCATCATCGGCGCGGCCGTGATCGCCGCCAGTGAGGCGATCTGGAGCAGGTAGCCGCGGGACTCGACAAGCAGCGGCAGGAACGCCCGGGCGGTCACCGCGCTGCCGATGAGGTTGACCTCGACGACCCGGCGCCAGGCGTCGGGGTCGGAGTCCGCGAACGGGCCGCCCAGCGCGACCCCGGCGTTGGCGACGACCACGTCCACCCTGCCGAAGTACAGCCCGACCTCCCGGGCCACCTCACCCATGGCGACGTGGTCGGTGACGTCGGCGTGCCAGTACGCGGCGTCCCGTTGCTCCGCCCGCAGCGAAGCCGTCACCTTCTTCAACTCGTCTGGTTCCAGGCCCACCAGGGCGATGCGCGCGCCCCGGGCGGCGAGCCTGCGGGCCAGCAGTTCACCGACGCCGCGGGCGCCACCGGTGACGACCACGACCTGACCGGTCAGGCTTCTACGGGTCACGAGTTCCCCCTCAGGGTCTGGAGCCGGCCGGGTCGCTTCACGTGGTCGTCGACGAGGCACCGCAGCACCTCGGCCACCGTGTCCGGCGCTTCGATCGGCGTCATGTGCCCCAGGCCCTCCAGTTCGTGCAGGGAGGTGCAGTGCGGCAGGGCCTCGGCCAGTTCCCTGGCGTGCAGCGAGGGGGTGAGCCGGTCCCGGGTGCCGGCGACGACGGCGGTCGGCGCGGTCAGGCCCGGCAGCTTCGCCCACAGGTCGAGCGTGCCGAGCACCGCGCCCCACGCCGCGCGCACCGGGCGC
>NZ_BAAHCA010001260.1:0-1133 GCF_054776295.1 Streptomyces sparsus | reverse complement strand
CGGGCGGCGCCCCGGCGCCCTACCGGCAGTGGCCGCTGCTGACGGTGATGGCCGGGGTCGTCGTCGGGCTGCTGCTCATGGTGGCGGACGCCCGCTGGGGGGCCCTGGTCGTCGGCGGTTCCGTGCTCGCCGGCGCCGTACTGCGCCGGACGGTGGCCTCGGTGGGCATGCTCGCGGTGCGCTCCCGGTTCACCGACCTGCTCACCTACGGCACGCTCGGCACGCTCATCGTGCTGCTGGCGCTCATGCTGCAACCGGACCCCTGGCTGGAGATCCCCTTCCTCAAGGACATCCTGCGCTTCTCGGTCAGCTGACGGCCCGACCTCAGCCGGGCCCCACGTCCGACGAGCGGCCCGTCGGCCCGGCGGCCTCACGACGGACCGCCCGCCCCGGCCGCCCACCGGCCAGCGGAGCGGGCGGCCCCCGTCACTCCGCGGGTGCGCTGCGGGGCACACCGTAACGGGGTGCGCTCCCCAGTCCGGTCCGTGCCTGGCGGGGAATGCCGCCTGCGGAGGTGAGCGGGACCCCGCCAGGTGGCACACTGGGCGTGCGCGACTCCCCGTCGGCGGGCGGAAAAGCCCCGGAGGGGACCGCGCGGGCTCGAGGGGGAGCCGCACAGCACGCATCGGGGGACAAGGGGAGGGCCATGCCTCGTTGGAAGGCGCTGCCGGAAGAACTGGATCCGGAGATCAGCGAGTTCGCTCACCAGTTGCGGCGCGTCGTCGACCGCAGCGGACTCAGCCTTTCCGCGGTCTCCGACCGCACGGGCTACAGCAGGACATCCTGGGAACGCTATCTCAACGGCAGGCTGCTCCCGCCGCAGGGCGCGATATCCGCGCTGGCCGAGGCCACCAGGACGGACGTCGGCCACCTCGCCACCATGTGGGAGCTGGCCGAACGCGCCTGGAGCCGGGCCGAGATGCGGCACGACATGACCATGGAGGCCATCCGGATCTCCGAGGCCCGCGAGGCCCTCGCCCGGACCGGCTCGACCCCGGTGGTGCGCAAGCCCCGCGGCCGTCCCGTGAAGTCCACCCCCCAGCGGTCCGGGGCCAGGACGCCCGCCCCGCCCGGTGCCGTGCGCACCGCACCCGAGCCGGTGGAGCACACCGCGGTGCTGCGCCGGCAGTCGC
>NZ_BAAHCA010001259.1:0-1137 GCF_054776295.1 Streptomyces sparsus | reverse complement strand
GCAGGCGGCCGGGGCGGCGGACGGCGGCCGGCCCGCGGTGCGGCTGCGCTGGCTGGGCAACAACGGCTGGGAGATCCGCATCGGCTCGGGGGCCCGGGCGGCCACCGTGCTCATCGACCCGTGGCTGACCCGGTTCCGCACCGGCACCTACACCGAGCCCGGCGCCGATCCCCGGACCCCGATCACCGTGGACACCGCGCTGCTGGACCGGCACCGGCTCCGCGCCGACCAGATCCTGGTGACGCACGGCCACTACGACCACCTGCCGGACGTGCCGCACCTGGCGGAGCGCACCGGCGCCACCGTCTTCGGCACCGAGAGCCACGTCAACATGCTGCGTGCCCTGGGCGCGCCGCAGGACCAGCTCTCACCGGTGAGCGGTGGGGAGCACCTCCAGTTCGACGGCTACACCGTGCGTGTCCTGCGCTCCCTGCACTCCATGGTCGGTGAACACCCGCGGGTGCCGTACCCCGGCACCCGGCCGGGCGGTGTACCGCCCCGCCCGCAGGTCATCTCCGACCTGGTGGAGGGCGGCACGCTCGCCTACTGCGTGACGCTGGCGAACGGTTTCAGCATCGTCGACTTCGGCGGCTCCAACTTCGACGAGGCGGCGCTCGCCGGGGTGCGCGCCGACGTGGTGATGATCCAGCCCGGCGGCGCCAGCGTGCACGCCTACGTGCCGCGACTGCTGCGGGCACTGGGCGATCCGGAGTGGGTGCTGCCGACGCACTGGGACGACTTCGACCACCCGCTGGGGCGGGCCCGCGACTGGGGCGGCCTCGACGCGTTGCGCGAAGCGGTCCGCGACGCGTCACCCCGCAGCCGGTTCGTGCCGTTGGAGCACCTGGGCACGTTCACGCCCTGACGGACCGCTGCCGCCACCCGCGCCCGTCGACGACGACCGGAGGTGCGCGCGTCGGTCCGCCGCGAGCCGTGCTCCTGCCCGGCCGGGCACCAGGGCCGGCTTCGGCCCCTGCGCGGCTCACATGCCGGGCAGGGTGTCCTGCTCGACCTCGAACGCCGGGAGCCGCGGGGCGGAGCGCAGCCGCAACTTGCGCCGGCAGTCGGCTCCCAGACCCCAGCGTTTGGCGGTGTGTGACGACCCCGGTGATCGACATCGCCACCCCCGACCAGTCC
>NZ_BAAHCA010001258.1:0-1137 GCF_054776295.1 Streptomyces sparsus | reverse complement strand
GGGCGGGCGGTGCACGGGCGTGAAGTACGTCCCGTGCCCGCCCGCCCGCCGTCCGCAGGGGTCAGGAGCGGCCGTCGTCGAACCAGTCGAGCCGCAGGCACAGCTTGCGGCCACCGAGCCACCGCTCCACCCAGTCACCCAGCTCCAGCGGTGTGCAGGCCGGTTCGCCGGGCTGCGTGGGCCGCGGCGGCTCGCTCGGCCGGGGCGGCTGCGTGGGCCGCGGCGGCTGCGGCGGGAGCGTGGGCTCGGTCGGCGGGGTCGACTCACCGGGACGCTTCGACATGGCCGCGCGGAAGACCGCCGAGGACTTGGGATTGTCCTCGCACTGCCACACCCCGTGCGGGCAGTAGTCGGTGATCGTCTGGTACAGCGGCCGGTGCTTGTCCATCCACTCCAGCATGCGCCGCATGTACTCCGCGTTGTCGCCGTTGCGGAAGAGCCCCCATTCCGGGTAGGAAATGGGTTTGTTGCGCGCGGCGGCGAAATCCACCTGGTGCTGGAGGCCGTACGGCTGCGTCACCTGGTCGTCGAAGCTGTTCCCCGGCGGCTGGTCGTAGGAGTCCATTCCGATGATGTCGACGAAGTCGTCACCCGGGTAGCACCTCGTCCACGGAATGGCGTCGGTGCCGCGGTTCGGTGCGAAATCGAACATGAACTCCTGGCCCGGCACCTCGCGCATCGTGTTGACGATGCGCTTCCAGTACGCCTTCCACGCCTGCGGGTCGGGGCCGCAGCGGTGCGTGTAGGTGGTGCCGTTCATCTCCCAGCCGAGCACCACCACGGTGTCCGGCACCCCCATGTGCACCAGGCGCTCGGCGAGGGTGCGGAAGTGCCGGTCGAAACGGCCGTCGGCGCCGGCGCGCAGCAGTTGCCGCACCTCCCGGTCGGGCACGCCCTCCTCGTTGCGCTCCAGCATCGGCACGTTGAGGACGAACATGCGGTCCTCCGCCGCCTGGCGCCACCGCGCCCACTCCTGGAGGAAGCGCGGTCGGCCCTCGATGTTGACCCACAGGTCACCCGGCAGATACGTGTGCCCCACCCGCAGGGTCGCACCGCCCAGCCAGTTCTCCAGCTCGGCGATGCGCCGCACGCCGTCCGGGCCGGAGGCGAGGAACGCCCCGACGGCGGGCGGCGGGG
>NZ_BAAHCA010001257.1:0-1139 GCF_054776295.1 Streptomyces sparsus | reverse complement strand
GCGGCCACGTCGCCACCGTGCTCGGCCACCCGACCGCCGACGAGGTGGAGCCCGACCGCCTCTTCACCGAGCAGGGCTTCGACTCCCTCACGGTGGTCGAACTGCGCAACCACCTGGCGTCGGCGACCGGGTTGAAGCTCGCCCCGACGCTGCTCTTCGACCACGCCACCCCCGAAGCCCTCGCCGCCCACCTCGACCAGCGGCTGGCCGACACCGCGGTCCGTCCCGCCTCCGCCGCGGCCGGCGCCCCGCCGGAGGCGCCCGTCAGGGACGAGGACACCCTCGGCGGGCTGTTCAAGCACGCCTGCCGGACCGGACGCGTCGACGAGGGCTTCGCGCTGCTCCAGGCGGCTGCAGAACTCCGCCCCACCTTCACCTCACCGGACGACCTGGCCCACCGGCCGGAGGCGATCCGCCTGTCGACCGGCGAGGGACCGGCACCGCTCGTCTGCTTCAGTTCCTACGTCGCCCTGGCGGGCGTCCACCAGTACGCCCGTTTCGCCTCCGCCTTCCGCGGTCGCCGCGACGTGTGGGCCCTGCCCACCCAGGGCTTCGGCACCGGGGAACCGCTGCCGGCCACCTTCGACGCCGTGGCCGACCTGTACGCCGACGCGGTGGTACGGACGGTCGGGGACACCCCCGCGGTGCTGCTGGGCTCGTCCTCCGGCGGCGTGCTCGCCCTGGCCGCCGCCCGGCGGCTCCAGGAGCGGGGCGCACCCCCGGCGGCCGTGGTGCTGCTCGACACCTACATGCCGCGTGCCGACTCCCCGTTCCTGCGCTTCTCGCAGCAGATGCTGGGCGGCATGTTCGACCGCGAGTCGATGTTCGCGCACATGGACACCGACCGGCTGACGGCGATGAGCTGGTACGTCGCCCTCATCGGCGAGTGGGAGCCTGGTCCGCTGAGCACGCCCGTGCTGCTCGTCCGCTCCAGCGAGCCGCCCGTCCCGGCGGAACCGGGGGAGACGCTCCGCGCGGAGGAGTGGCAGACCTCCTGGGAGCGCGCGCACACCGTGGTGGACGTGCCCGGCAACCACTTCACCATGATGGAGGCGCACGCCCGCGACACGGCCGGCGCCGCGGCCGACTGGCTCGACTCGCTCACCGGCTGACGGCCCCCCGGCGGCCCGCCCGAGTCG
>NZ_BAAHCA010001256.1:0-1142 GCF_054776295.1 Streptomyces sparsus | reverse complement strand
CTAGCGCGTCTGCCATTCCGCCACCCGGACCGGTGAGCGTCGCGGCCTTGGCCGCGGCGACGTCCACAACAATACCAAGGTTTCCGGGTGCTTCTCACCCCGGTATCCGGGGTGCATACCGCCTGATACCAGCCATCACGGACGGTTACCGGGACGGTCGGTACCGGCTGCCGCGCAGGTCAGGGGGTCAGCACGGCAGCCGGACGCGTGGGGCCGGCCGGTCAGCAGCGCCGGCCGCCGCGGAGGTGGGCGGCGGAGGCGCGGGCGGTGTGGAGGGAGCCCTCCGGGTTGGCGGCGGCGTCGGGAGCGTCGTCGCGTTCCACCAGCCAGTGGTGGTAGCGCCTGCGCCTGCCGCGGGTGAGGGCGGTGACGAAGGTGCGGTAGTCGATGTCGCCGTCACCGACGTCGGTCATGCGGTAGCCGTCGCGGTGGGCCTCGTCGTGCTCTCCGTCCTTGACGTGGAACAGCGGGAAGCGCTCGGGGGCGCGCTTGACGTAGGCCAGCGGGTCGAGCGGGTCGGGTGTGCCGTCGGGGCGGGTGCTGAAGCGGTGCCGGGCGGAGTAGGCCCAGTAGATGTCCAGTTCCAGGTAGACGAGCGCGGGGTCGGTCTCGGCCATCATCAGGTCGTAGAGGCGCTGCGCGGGGCGGTCGGTGGCGAAGCCGAACTCCTCGGCGTGGTTGTGCTGGTAGAACTTCAGGCCGCGTGCCCTTGCCGCGGCGCCGTAGGTGTTGAACTCCTCGGCGGCTCGCTTCCAGGCGTCCACGGTGTTGCCGTAGCGCGCCGGGGAGCTGGGAGTGCCGACGTAGGGCAGGCCCAGCTCCGCGGCGTCGTCGAGCACCTTCTCCAGCTGGGTGGCGAAGGTGTACGCGTGCGGGTCGCCGGAGTGGTAGCCGACGTGGCTGCCGACGGCGCGCAGCCCGTTGTCGCGCAGCAGCCGCTTCAGCTCCGCGAGGGTGATGCTGCCGGTGCCGTGGGTGTAGCCGGCGAACTCGACCTCTTCGTAGCCGTAGCGGTTCAGCTCCTCGAAGACCGGGCCGAAACCGAGCCGCGCCACCTGGTCGCGCAGGGTGTAGAGCTGGATGCCGAGGCGGCCGGGCGGCACGATCGGCGGGCGGCCCCGGCCGTGCCGGGCCGCGGGTGA
>NZ_BAAHCA010001255.1:0-1142 GCF_054776295.1 Streptomyces sparsus | reverse complement strand
CGCCGCCCGCCGCCCGGCCCACCGCCCGCCGGGCGGGACCCTGCCCGCGTGGCGGTGCCGCGATCAGGCGGGCAGGGCGGTGAGCCACTCGGTCAGAATGCGGTTGGTCTCGGCGGGACGCTCCTGCTGCGTCCAGTGGCCGCACCCGTCGAGCAGGTGCGAGGCGACCAGGCCGGGCAGGGTGACGGGGAACGCCTCGACGGCGTCGGCCATCCAGGTGGTGGACGCGTCCTCGCTGCCGCCGACGAACAGCGACGGCATGGTGAGCGGAGCACCGTCGAACTCGGCGAGGTCCGACCAGTCGCGGTCCATGTTCCGGTAGCGGTTGAGCGCCCCGCTCAAGCCGGTGCGCTCGAACTCCCCGGCATAGAAATCGAGTTCTTCGGTGCCGAGCCAGGAGGGCGCTGGGCCGGCGGGGAACCGCTCGCGCAGCGTGCCGCCCCGGCTGACGAAGTGCGGCAGCGGCGCCCCGGGGCCCGGCATCGTGTCGGCGGACAGCGCGGCGTAGAAGCCGGCGAGCCACCCGCGCACATCGGGCTCGATCTCCGCCTCGGCCCTGCCCGGCTCCTGGAAGTAGGAGACGTAGAACTCCTCGTCCCCGCCCATCCGCGCGAAGACCTCGCTGGGCCTCGGCCCGCCGCGCGGTGTGTAGGGAACGCTGAGCATCCCCACCGCGCGGAACACGTCCGGCCTGACCAGCGCCGAGTTGGCGGCGATCGTCGCGCCCCAGTCGTGGCCGACGATCACCGCGGAACGCTCGCCCAGCGCGTGCACCACCGAGACGTTGTCCTCGACCAGATCGAGCATGCGGTACGCGTCGGTGTCGTCGGGCCGGGAGGAGCGACCGTAGCCGCGCACGTCGACGGCGACCGCGCGGTACCCGGCGGCTGCGAGCGCCGGCAGTTGGTGGCGCCAGGAGTACCACGACTCCGGAAAGCCGTGCACGAGCAGGACCAGCGGCCCGGTACCGGCCTCCACCAGATGCGTGCGGCCCGCCGGGGAGGGGACCACCCGGTGCACGGCGTTCACGGGTTGCTGCGGCATGGCTTCCTCCGGGGAGTCGCGGGCTTTCGGCCGGCCTCCGGTGAGCCCTGACGGGCACGCCGGACGCCGCGCACCCATCATGCGGCGGCCGGCGCGCA
>NZ_BAAHCA010001254.1:0-1146 GCF_054776295.1 Streptomyces sparsus | reverse complement strand
CGGGGCCGGCGCGGGGTCGGCGCCCGCTGCCCCCGGGGGCCGCCCGCGCAGGTCACAGGCCGCACGTAGCATGGCCGGTGCCCCCACTGACCCCATCAGCCACAGGCGGAAGGCCAGCCTCACGTGACCACCGCACCCCTGCCCGCCGGAACCGGAACCAGCACCGACCGCCCGTTGCGCGTGGGCCTGATCGGCTACGGCCTGGCCGGCTCGGTCTTCCACGCGCCGCTGGTCGCCGCGACCGAGGGCCTGGTCCTCGACACCGTCGTCACCTCCGACCCCGGCCGCCGCCGGCAGGCCCAGGACGAACACCCCGACGTGGTCACCGTCGAAGGCCCCGACCAGCTGTTCGCCCGCGCCGACGCACTCGACCTGGTGGTCGTTGCCTCCCCCAACCGCACGCACGTGCCGCTCGCGACCCGGGCCCTGGAGAGCGGACTGCCCGTCGTGGTGGACAAGCCCGTCGCCGGGACCGCCGCGGAGGCCGAACAGCTCGCCGCGCTCGCCGACGAACGCGGCCTGCTGCTCTCGGTGTTCCAGAACCGGCGCTGGGACGACGACTTCCTCACCCTGTCGCAGTTGCTGGCCGACGGTTCGCTGGGGCAGGTGTACCGGTTCGAGTCGCGCTTCGAGCGGTGGCGTCCCCGACTGAAGGGCGGCTGGCGCGAGTCCGGGGACCCGGCCGAGATCGGCGGACTGCTCTACGACCTCGGCAGCCACGTCGTCGACCAGGCCCTGTCCCTGTTCGGCCCGGTCGCCACCGTCTACGCCGAGTCCGACGTGCGGCGCCCCGGCGCCGAGGCCGACGACGACACCTTCATCGCGCTCACCCACACCGGCGGCGTCCGCTCCCACCTGTGGGTCAGCGCCACCGCCGCCCAACTCGGCCCGCGCTTCCGGGTACTGGGCAGCGAAGCGGCCTACGTGAAGTACGGCCTCGACCCCCAGGAGGGCGCGCTGCGCGCCGGCGAACGCCCCGGCACCGGCACCGGGTGGGGGACGGAGCCGGACGCCGCCCGCGGCACGCTCGGCTCACCCGAGGACAACCGCCCGGTGCCCACCCTGCCCGGCGACTACCCCGCGTACTACGCCGCGGTCGCAGCCGCCCTGCGCACCGGCGGCACCCCGCCGGTCACGGCCGGCGAG
>NZ_BAAHCA010001253.1:0-1148 GCF_054776295.1 Streptomyces sparsus | reverse complement strand
CCCCACCGCGCCGTCCCGGCCCCGTACGCTCCGCCGGTTCCACCCGCCGCGCCGCCTCCCGCCCGGCCGCGGAACCCGCCCGGCGCGCTCGGTGAAATCCTGCCACGGCAGGCCGTCGAGACACCGGAGCCGCTGATCAGCTCGCGGTGGTCGTGCCGCCGTCCGTCCCGCGTCTGCGCACGGCCAGGGCGAGCGTGTCGTCCGCGTGCAGTATCAGCGAGTGCATGTCGCGGGCCACGGCACCGGGAACGTGCGCGATCGGCAGCCTGCGGTGGCGGCGCGCACTCTCGACGAGACGTGCCTCGCCCTCCACCGGGTCACGGCGGCTCTCGGTGAGGCCGTCGGTGTAGAGCAGCAGCAGGTCGCCCGGCTCCAGGCGGGTCCGCAGCAGCTTCTCGCTGCCCGGCAGCGGAAACCCGATGCCGCGGCCGCGTACCTCGAGGTACTCGGATGTGCCGTCCGCACCCGAAAGAAGCGCCGGCGGGTGGCTGCCGTTGGCCAGTTGGACCTCGCCGCCGACCGGATCGACGCGCGCCAGCAGCACCGTCGCCATCAGCTCGTTGTCGAACGGCATCAGGATCTCGTTGGTGCGCGCGATGATCGACTGGAGCGGGTGCCCTTCCAGCGCCAGCGTCCGCACCGCGTGGGTGACGTTGAGCGCGCTGCGGGTGCTGCGCACGCCGTGTCCGAGCGCGTCGACGACGGTGATGTGGACGGTGCCGTCGGGCAGCGTGAACCAGTCGTAGAGGTCACCGCCGGTGGGGGCGTCGGTACCGGCCGGCGCGTAGTGGACGGCCAGCTCCAGGCCGTCGCTCTCCACCGGCGGCGGACGCAGCGCGTCCTCCAGCTCCCGCAGCGTCTGGCCGTGCGCGATGCGCAGTCGCTCGTCCCGCTCCTCCAACTGCACGTAGAGCGCGAGGACTCCGCTGTTGGTCTCGGCCAGTTCGTGCTTGAGCCGGTGGTGTTCGGCGGCGAGCGAGTCGGCGCGGGCGAGGGCGGCGCGCAGCTCCTCCTCCAGCACGTCCACCTCGGAGGGGCCGTCGGGGCCGTTCCCGTGGTGCCGGGGGGCGGGCGGGATCACCGGTCGGTGCCCCGGCACGGGGACCGGCAGGCGCCACATCGCGCTGCCCGCCGCTGCCGACTGGGCG
>NZ_BAAHCA010001252.1:0-1149 GCF_054776295.1 Streptomyces sparsus | reverse complement strand
AGCCCCGCGACGGGTCGGGGCTCGGCACCGGGCGGGCTCACTGCGGGTCGAGCGGGATGACGCCGACCCGCTTGGCCGGGTCCGTCTCGGTCAGCGCGGGCCGCAGGGCCCCGGCGACGTCCTGCGGGGTCACGGCGGTCTTGCTGCCGTTGCCGCGGGTGATCTCGATGCCGTCGAAGGTGCTGCCGTAGAGCTCCTTGAGGGCCTTGAGGTCGTAGTGGTCGACGAGCTTGCCGTCCTTCGTGGCACGCATGGACAGGAACTGCGGCAGCGACCGCTCCGGGCTGAAGCTGATCTCCGCGGTGCCCGCCCGGACGGTGACCAGTCCGGACATCGCCGGCTCGCCGAACTCCGTCACCGCGCGCTGGAGCTCCTGCTCGGTGACCTTCGGCTCCAGCTTGGTGACCGGCAGCTTCACCGGGTTGTTCTCGCCGGTCGCGGCCCGCTGCCGGTAGGCGCCCTCGACGACGGCCGCCGACTGCTCGGGGTCCACCCCCTCCCGGACCTCACCCGGCACCGCGACGGCCTTGCCGTTCGTGAACTTCACCATGCCGTCCTGCGCGGCACCGCCGTCGCCGGTCAGATCGGCCAGCGCCGCCTTGAGCTTCTCCTCGTCCACGGTGAAGGCGGGTTCCGCCGCCCGGCTGCCGCCGACCAGGGAACCGATCACGGAGAGCGGGTTGTAGTCGCGCCCCGAGGCGTTGCGCACGGTTGCCTCGGTGTCCAGGGACAACCCGGCGACGCTGGGCTTCAGCTGCTGCTCGGTGCCGCCGACGCTCAGCGTCAGCGGGGCCGAGGCCCGTTCACCGAGTTTCGCGTCCAGGGTCTCGACGGCCTCCTGCTTGGTGGTGCCGCCGATGTCCACGCCCAGCACGGTGGTGCCGTTGGGCACGTCGGCGTGGTCGAGCAGCAGGCCGACCCCGTAGGCGATGCCGAGCACGCCCACCACGGCGGCGGCCAGCAGCATCAGTTTCGAGCGGCCCTTGGCAGGGCGCCCGGCCGGGGGCGGTGCCGCCGGCACCGGGGCGGGCTCGGGCACCGAGTCGTCGGGGCCGTCAGCGGGGAACCGGTCGGCGTGGCCGGCCGGCGGCACGACGGGGATGCCGTCGGCCTGCGTATCCCCGAGCGTGTTGTCGGGCGGTCCTGAAC
>NZ_BAAHCA010001251.1:0-1152 GCF_054776295.1 Streptomyces sparsus | reverse complement strand
GACGGCCCGCTGCTGGCCGTCCAGCAGCGCCTGCTCCGGCAGGGGGCCGAGGACCTGAAGGACGGCGCCCGCGACCTGCCGCTGGAGGCACCCGGCGGCCTCGACGCCGCCACCGTCCGCAGAGCGGTGCTGCGGCTGCTCCAGCACCACGACGCGCTGCGCCTCCGCTTCAGCGAGAGCGACGGCCGGTGGTCCCAGCGCAAGGGCGGAATCGCCGGCTCCGTCCCGGTCGACGTGCTGGACCTCACCGGCCGGGACCCGGCGGACGAAGCACGGCTGCTGAGAAAGGCCGCGGACCGGATGCGCGCCGGCTCGGACCCTGTCGGCGGACGTCCGCTGCGGATCGCCGTGCTCGACCGCCGCCCGCGGCCCTCCGGCCTGCTGGTCGTGCTGCACCAACTCGTCGCCGACACCCGGTCCTGGAGGCTGCTCCTGGAGGACCTTTCCGACGCGGTACGGCAGGTCCAGGCAGGTGGAGCGGTCGTCCTGCCCCCTGCCGGCTCCTTCCTCGACCGGCTGCCCCCGCCCGATCCGTCCGATGCCCACGGCCGCCCGGGAGCGGCGGCCGATCCCGGAACGCCGCGGAACGGCCGGGAACCGGCCGGCGAACCCCTCAGAGCGCACTGCGACGCCACCGTCCCGGGGCGGGCCGCCGCGACGGCGATCGAGCGGGAACTCACCCGCCTGTTCGACGGAGTCGGGCAGCCGCTGGAACTGCTCGACCACACCGACCGAAGCGGCGCGGACCGGACCGTGGGCCCGCTCACCGACTCCGAGACCGTACCGGCGGGTTCGGAGACCGTACCGGCCGGATCGGAGGCGGTACCGGCGGGTTCGGAGACCGTACCGGCGACACCGCCCGCAGCCGGCGACCGGCCACACGTCCCGCACCGCTACGAGCACTTCGGCGACCTCACCGCCGAGCTACTGGCACCCGGGTCACTGTGGACCCTCGCGCCGGAAGCCGAGCAGACCTTCACCCGGCCCCTCGGCGCCCGGCCCGACGGAGTCGTCGTCACCGGCAGTGTCCGCGGCGGACGGCTGGTCCTCGACTGGTGGGCCGCGGAGCCGCTGCGTACCAGGCTGCTGACGGCGGGCGTCCCGGAGCGGGTCGCCGCGCGGCTGGCGGCAGGGCGGACCCCGGGCGCCGGG
>NZ_BAAHCA010001250.1:0-1153 GCF_054776295.1 Streptomyces sparsus | reverse complement strand
ATCGCGGCGGGCAGCCTGGGTGAGCTGGGCGCGTCGGGTGCCGTGCTGGGCGCGGTCGCGGGCGGCTGCGCGCTGATCGGGCTGCGGGTGGCCAGTTACGACTTCCCGTCCCGGTTCGTGCACATGACCGCCGGTGTGGCACTGCCGCTGTCCGTCGCCGCGCCCGCCGTCTACCTGCTGGGCCGCGTCGTCGGCTGATCCACCGCGCCTGCCCTCGCGGGCGCGGTGGAAGCCGCGCAGGCGGCCGGCCGGACCGGCGGGTGTGGCGGCTCGGGCATGCTGGGGGCCACGGAGTAAGAACGGCCATCTAATGAGGGAGCACCGGATTTCATGCGTGCGCTGCGGATCACTCTGATCATCGTGCTCGTACTCGGCGGGCTGTTCGTCGGCGCGGACCGGCTGGCGGTGACGCTGGTCGAGGACCGGCTGGTGGACGAGGTCAAGAGGGCGCAGAACGCGAAGGAGGCGACCGTCTCCATACACGGCTTCCCGTTCCTCACCCAGATAGCGTCCAAGGAGCTGGAGTCGGTGGACATCTCGCTCACCGGCGTGACCAGGGAGACCGCCGAGGGCTCCCTGCGGGTGAGCGAGTTCGACGTCGAGGCGCGGGACATCCAGCTCGCGGACGACTACTCCGGCGGCGTCGCCGACCGGGCGACGGGCACCGCGCTGCTGTCCTACGGCGACCTGACGGCCGCCGCCGACGAGAACGTCCGGGTCGAGTACGGCGGCCCGTCGACGGACGGCGAGGCAAAGGTGAAGGTCACCGGCAGTGTGGACCTGCCGGTGCTGGACCAGCCGGTGGAGCGGTCCACGACCAGCACCGTCAGCGTCGAGAACGGCGACACCATCCGGCTGCACGCCGACGAGATCCCCGGCTCCGACATCCCCGGCCTGGAGAACCTGATCCGCGAGCGCATCGACTACACCCGGAAGATCGACGGCCTGCCCTCGGGCGTGCGCCTGGAGAAGATCGAGACGAGCCGGGAAGGCGTCGAGGTGCACTTCTCCGGCTCGGACGTCAACGTCACCGGCTGAACGCTCCGGCTGGGAGCGCCCCACGGATGATGGGACCCCGGCCGGACGTCGGCGGTGTGCCGGCCCGGGAGCGGCAGGCCGGTGGGCGACGCGGGCCGCTCCTGGCGGGCGGGCA
>NZ_BAAHCA010001249.1:0-1154 GCF_054776295.1 Streptomyces sparsus | reverse complement strand
CCGGCCGCCGGCAGGGCAGCGGCGTGGCTCAGTGCGCCGGGGCGCTCTGCGGGGACGCCAGACCGGCACCGATGCCGACCTTCGCGCCGTACGCCGAGGCGATCAGCTTGCCGAGCCCCGGATAGGCGCCCAGCGGCTCGGCCGCCTGGCAACCGGCCTCCGCCGCCGCGGCTTCCACCAGGCCTTCCGGCACCTCGGGTCCGATCAGGCAGGGTGCCAGGGCGAGCTGCCGGCTGCCGGACTCGGTGAGCTGCTCGGCGATCCGGCCGATGGCTCCCTCCTCGTCGAGCGGAGCGGCCATGACGGGCACCGCGAGGCGGGCGGCCAGCAGCATGCCGGTGATGCCCGCCGCCTGGACGGCCTCCTCACCGCCCACCGTCGCCAGGATGATGCCGTCGGCAGCGGTGGCCACGGTGAACAGCCTGGCCCGGTCGGCGCGGGCGAGCCCGGCCTCGGACAGGCGCACGTGCACGGCCTCGGCGAGCAGCGGGTGCGGTCCCAGCACATCGGTCAGTTCGGCGCCCGAGCCGCTGCTCAGCACCGCCTGCCGCAGCCGCCGCACCAGGGCGGCGTCCGGTCCGGCGAGCAGTGGCACGACGACGGCGGGCGGGCCCTGGTCGGTCTCGGTCTCGCCACCGGTGCCGCGCTGGGCGGCAGCCAGAGTGAGGACGGACTCCAGCGAGGGGAACTCCTCGCTGTCGCCTTCGAGCCAGCCGATGCGGGCGTCCAGGCCCGGAAGCTCGGAGCGGGTTATGCTCACGAGCTCCTCGGCCAGGCGGCGGTGCTGGGCGCTGGGAGCGCCGGGCAGGGCCAGAACGAGGGCGGGTGCGCCCTCAGGCGCGACAACGGGCTCCGGCCGGCGGTGCCGTCCGGGCTGGCGGGGACGCGGCATTCGTACAGGCAGGCCACCTTCGGGCCCAATGGAGGAGCTCATGGCGCCGCATGCTAATGCCTTGATGAGCTTGGGTGTTCGGGCGGGGTGGGACAATCCCGGTCTGTCCGCTTTCCTCCCGCGCGTCGTCAGCCGGGCCGCCTGGCGTTTCTGTTCGGTTCGGTCAACGGCTCCGTGGGAGATTCCGTGCCGTGGTGGTCAGCACGCGCTCACCTGGCAGGCGACGCGCTCCGGACGCGGCGGCGGTCGGGGGCCCGGACGG
>NZ_BAAHCA010001248.1:0-1156 GCF_054776295.1 Streptomyces sparsus | reverse complement strand
GGACTGGTCGCCGTCGCCTCGGCAGCCGTCGTCGGCTACGTGCTGCGGGTGAGCGGCGGCCCGGACGGAACCGGCGTCACCGCCGACTCCGCCACCGTCTGGGGCGTACTGGCCGGGGCCCTGCTCCTGTGCTGCGCCGTGGTGGTGGGCGCCGCACTCGTCGCCTCCGCCGAAGCCCGCACCACCGTCGAGCGCTACGGGGCCCTGCGCCGCAACGCCGCCCGCACCCAGTCGGAGATCCACACCCTGCTGCGGCGCCTGGAGCAGGGCGAACGGCCCCGCCGACCGGCCCACGGGCCGATGCCGGAACCGGGGGACGACGCGCTCGGGCTGCTCGCCCACGACGTCACCGCCGCCCAGCGCACCGCGGAGGCGGCCGTGGTCGAGGCCGCGGCCCTGGTCCGCAGCACGGCCAGCGGCAGCGAGGAGAAGGTCGAGGTCTTCGTGAACCTCGCCCGCCGCCTCCAGTCCCTGGTGCACCGCGAGATCGAGCTGCTGGACGAGCTGGAGAACGAGGTCGAGGACCCGGACCTGCTCAAGGGCCTCTTCCACGTCGACCACCTCGCCACCCGCATGCGCAGGCACGCCGAGAACCTCGCCGTGCTCGGCGGTGCCGTCTCCCGGCGCCAGTGGACCCGCCCGGTGACGATGACCGAGGTGCTGCGCTCCTCCATCGCGGAGGTCGAGCAGTACCCGAGGGTCAAGCTGGTGCCGCCGATCGAGGGCACGCTGCGCGGGCACGCGGTCGCCGACGTCATCCACCTGCTCGCCGAACTCGTCGAGAACGCCACCATCTTCTCCGCCCCGCAGACCCAGGTCCTGATGAAGGCCCAGCACGTGACGGCCGGGCTCGCCGTGGAGGTCGAGGACCGCGGTCTGGGCATGGCGCCGGACGAGCAGAACCGCATGAACGCCCTGCTGGCCGACCCCGAGCAGATCCAGGTCGGTGAACTCCTCCAGGACGGCCGCATCGGCCTGTTCGTGGTCTCCCAGCTGGCCCGCCGACACGGCATCGTCGTCCAGCTGCAGAGCAACATCTACGGCGGGATCCAGGCCGTCCTGATCCTGCCGCACGCCCTGCTGGGTGACGCGGCCGGCGTCGGCGGCGGCAGCGAGCGCCCGGCCGTCCCCGAGCCGGCGGCCGTCGCCAACGGCA
>NZ_BAAHCA010001247.1:0-1157 GCF_054776295.1 Streptomyces sparsus | reverse complement strand
CGCCGCTGCGGCCGCGACCGGCCGCTGCCCGGGTCCCGCAGGTAGGAGCCGGTGTCACCGGCGAGGCCGCCGTCGGTGGCGTGGCTTCCGCCCGGGGGCTGGCCGGGCTGGCCGTCCCGCCGCCGCAGATAGCGTTCGAACTCCTTGGCGATCGCCTCGCCCGACGCCTCGGGCAGCTCGGCGGTGTCCCGGGCCTCCTCCAGCGACTGCACGTACTCGGCGACCTCGGTGTCCTCCGCCGCCAGCTGGTCGACGCCCAGCTGCCAGGCCCGGGCGTCCTCGGGCAGCTCGCCCAGCGGGATGCGGATGCCCAGCAGGTCCTCCAACCGGTTGAGCAGCGCGAGCGCCGCCTTCGGGTTGGGCGGCTGCGAGACGTAGTGCGGTACGGCGGCCCACAGGCTCACGGCGGGGATGCCGGCGTGGGTGCAGGCTTCCTGCAGGATGCCGACGATGCCGGTCGGGCCCTCGTAGCGGGACTCCTCCAGGCCCATGGTGCGTGCCAGGTCCGCGTCGGAGGTGATGCCCGTCACCGGGACCGGGCGGGTGTGCGGGGTGTCGCCGAGCAGCGCGCCGAGCACCACGACCATCTCCACGCCCAGTTCGTGGGCGAAGCCCAGCAGTTCGTTGCAGAACGACCGCCACCGCATGCTGGGCTCGATGCCGCGCACCAGGACCAGGTCGCGCGGTTTGTCGCCGCCCACCCGTACCACCGAGAGCCGGGTCGTCGGCCAGGTCACCTTGCGCACCCCGTCGTCCAGCCACACGTGCGGCCGGTTGACCTGGAAGTCGTAGTAGTCCTCGGCGTCGAGCGCCGCGAACACGTCACCCTTCCATTCCCGGTCCAGGTGCCCGACCGCGGTGGAGGCGGCGTCGCCGGCGTCGTTCCAGCCTTCGAACGCGGCCACCATGACCGGGTCGACCAGCTCGGGAACCCCCTCGAGCTCGATCACCCAGTGCCTCCTTCCAGGGCCGGACGGAGTGAGACGCCCACGTCCGGCTGCCGTTCGTCTTGCGTGCGGCCCCAGCCTACGGCGTGACCTTGCCCAAGCCGCAGCCCTCGCACGCCTATCCGTCGAGCTGCCGCCTTCCGGTGCCCGCCGGGCGCGGCCCGGGGCCGCCCGGCCGCGGAGCGGCTGCCCGTCACCGGCTCCGGACGG
>NZ_BAAHCA010001246.1:0-1159 GCF_054776295.1 Streptomyces sparsus | reverse complement strand
CGTGGCGGCCTGGTGGCTGCTGCGCGGCCAGCGGCTGGAGGAGTCACCCGCCGACCCGGCCGCGTCCGACGCCCCGACGCCGCTCCACCGGTGACGCTGCGGCGCGCCCGGAGCGGCGGGTTCAGGCCGCCTTGGCCTTGGTGGCGTACATGTCCACGTACTCCTGGCCCGACAGTCGCATGACCTCGCTCATCACCTCGTCGGTCACGGCGCGCAGCACGTAGCGGTCCCGGTCCATGCCTTCGTAGCGGGAGAAGTCCAGTGGCTCACCGAAGCGGACCGTGATGCGTCCGCCACCGAGCCTGGGGAAGCCGCTGCCGCCCGGCTGCACCCGGTCGGTGCCGATCATCGCGAACGGCACCACGGGGGAGCCCGTCATCAGGGCCAGTCGGGCGATGCCCGTCCGGCCGCGGTAGAGGCGCCCGTCGGGCGAGCGGGTGCCCTCGGGGTAGATGCCGAAGACCTTGCCCTCGTCCAGCACCCGCCGCCCCGTCATCAGTGCGGCGACCCCGCCCCTGGCACCGTCCCGGTCGACGGGGATCATGCCGACGCCGGTGAAGAACCACGCCATCAGCCGGCCCTTGACGCTGGTACCGGTGACGTACTCGTCCTTGCCGATGAAGAACACCTGCCGCTTCGTGACCAGCGGCAGGATCATCGAGTCGATGAAGGTGAGGTGGTTGCCGGCGAGAATGACCGCGCCCTCACCGGGAATCCGGTCGGCTCCCTGGACCTGCGGACGGAACAGCACACGCAGCAGCGGGCCGAGCAGCGCCTTGATGAGCAGGAATCGGGGCATCACAGGGATCCGTCCTCCGGTCGTGGTGGGTCCGCGCACAGCCGCGCAGACCAGGACGATACTCGCGCATCCGCTCGGGCCACGCGCCGGGCACGGCGGACCACCCCGGGTGATCAACCCTAGTCGGCGCGTGTTTCCGCCGTGTTCCGCACGCCGTCTCCCGTCCGAAAGGTCCGCGCCCCTACGCTTCAGCCCGTCGCCGTACGGGCGTGTCACGCGCCTGTACGACGACGGGCAGAGCCCAACCGAGCAGCAGGGAGAGCCACATGGCGCAGGATCAGCAGCCGGGCCGGAGAGCGGTGCTGGGAGCGGCGGCCCTGGGGGTCGGCGCGGCGGCGCTGGCGACGGCGCACTCCCCCC
>NZ_BAAHCA010001245.1:0-1162 GCF_054776295.1 Streptomyces sparsus | reverse complement strand
CCCTCGAGGTGCGGCGGCTGCTCGACGAGCACCCGCTGCCGGCCGACGGCACCGAACTGCTGGTCGTGCCGGGCGGCGACACGCGCCAGCAATCGGTGCGCTGCGGCATCGAGGCCCTGCCACCGGACGTCGCGAGCGTGCTGGTGCACGACGCGGCCCGCCCGCTGGTACCGGTCGACACCGTGGAAGCGGTGATCGCCGCCCTGCGCGCCGGGTCACCCGCCGTGGTGCCCGCCCTCCCGGTCGCGGACACCGTCAAGGAGGTCGAGCCACGCGCCGACGGCGGTGCCGAACCGGTCCTCGGCACACCCGACCGCTCCCGGCTGCGTGCCGTGCAGACCCCGCAGGGCTTCGACCGGGCCACGCTCACCGAGGCGCACGAACGTGTCGCCTGCGAAGGCGAAGGGGCCACCGAC
The DNA here is from genome assembly GCF_054776295.1 of Streptomyces sparsus. Classification (NCBI taxonomy): domain Bacteria; kingdom Bacillati; phylum Actinomycetota; class Actinomycetes; order Kitasatosporales; family Streptomycetaceae; genus Streptomyces; species Streptomyces sparsus. The sequence continues at coordinate 746 of NZ_BAAHCA010001245.1, read as the reverse complement.
GACGCGGGAATGGTCGAACGGCTGGGACGGCCGGTGGTGGTCGTACCGGGACACGAGGAGGCGTTCAAGGTGACCAGGCCGCTGGACCTGGTGCTCGCCGAAGCGGTACTCGCCCGCCGGAGGGCCAACGATGGCTACTGACCACCCCCAGCGCCGCTCGCACGAGCCGCTGCCCCCCGCCGGGCAGCCGTCGGCGGTGCTGCCGCCCGCGGTGCCGTCCCCGGTCCGGATGCCGCTGGTCGGTGTCGGCACCGACGTGCACGCCTTCGAGGCGGGCCGTGAGCTGTGGTGTGCCGGGCTGCTGTGGTCCGAGGCGGACAGCGGCGGCCAAGGGCTCGCCGGGCACTCCGACGGGGACGTCGCCGCCCACGCCGCGTGCGACGCGCTGTTCTCCGCGGCCGGCGTCGGTGACCTGGGCGCCCACTTCGGCACCGCGCGCCCCGAGTGGTCCGGCGCCTCCGGCGTCACCCTGCTCGCCGAGGCGGCCCGCATCGTCCGGGCCGCGGGCTTCGTGATCGGCAACGTGTCCATCCAGGTGATCGGCGTCCGACCCAAGATCGGCAAGCGCCGCGCCGAGGCCCAGCGGGCCCTGTCGGAGGCCGTCGGCGCTCCGGTCTCCGTCTCCGGCACCACCACGGACGGGCTCGGCCTCACCGGCCGCGGCGAGGGACTCGCCGCGATCGCGACCGCCCTGGTGCTCGCCGCCGACTGAACCGCCCGAGACACCCGCCGTCGCGTACGCCCCG
>NZ_BAAHCA010001244.1:0-1163 GCF_054776295.1 Streptomyces sparsus | reverse complement strand
CGGCCAGCCAGCGTCCCGCGGTGAGTTGCGGACGGGCGACCTCCGGCGGCTCCGGCGTCACCGCTCGCAGCTCCACCACCGCCCGGGCACCCCGGGAGCTGACGGTCGTCCGGCCGGTGCCGAAGGGCCCCGAGACCCCGGCGACACCGTCCAGCCGGGCGAGCTGCCCGGGATCGGCACCGTCCCTGGTGTGGAGCCAGACGTGGGCACCCTCGGACTGGGTGAAGACCCGCTGCCAGGGGTTGGCGGCGAAGCTGAACAGCGCGCCCGCCAGCAGCAGCGAGGCGATGATGCCCGCGGTGGCGAGCACGATGAACAGGGCCTCACCCCGGTGCGCCCGCAGGTCGGCGTGTGCCCAGCGCAGCGTGGCCCGCACGGTCAGTCCTTCAGCTCGAGCACGCCGGACACGCCGCCGCCGGGCGGCCTGCGGGTGCCGCCGGCGAGCGCCGCCTCGTCGACGATGCGTCCGTCGAAGAAGCTGATGACGCGGTCGGCGGCGCTGGCCATCCGGGCGTCGTGGGTGACGAGCAGGATCGTCTGGCCGCGCTGGTGGAAGCGCGACAGCAGCCGCAGCACCTCGCGGGTTCCCCTGCTGTCCAGGCTGCCGGCGGGTTCGTCGGCGAGCAGCACCGCCGGATGGTTGACGAGCGCCCTGGCCAGGGCGACGCGCTGCTGCTCGCCGCCTGACAGTTCGCCGGGCATCGACCGTTCCTTGCCCTCCAGCCCCAGCTCGGCGAGCAGCTCGGCCCGGCTCTCCCTCGCCGCCCGCGGGGAGGCCCCGGCGAGCAGGGCGGGCAGTTCGACGTTGTCGGCGACGCTGAGGTTGGAGACCAGGTTGAAGAACTGGAAGACGATGCCGATGCTGCGGCGCCGCAGTACGGCCCAGCGGGCCTCGCGGTAGGTGTCGACGCGGCGGCCGTCGAGCCACAGTTCCCCGCTGTCGGGCCGCTGGAGCCCGCCCAGCAGGTGCAGCAGGGTGGACTTGCCGGCGCCCGAGGGACCGGTGACGGCGACGAACTCCCCGGCCTGCACGCTGAGGTCCACCCCGCGCACCGCCGACACGGGTGTGCCCTCGCCGTGGTGGGTCTTGGTGAGCCCGACGGCACGCAGCAGCGGCTCCGGCCCGGGTCCGGCGGCCGTGGGTGCCGCGCCCGTCGGCTCCG
>NZ_BAAHCA010001243.1:0-1163 GCF_054776295.1 Streptomyces sparsus | reverse complement strand
CGGCGTGCCCGGCTTTCCCCGTCCGCACGGGCGGGGCCCGACCGGGGACGCCTGCCGCGGGTCAGTCCGCGAGCAGACCGGCGAGCAGGGCGGCGACGCCCCCCGGGCCGGGCACGACCAGATCGGCACGGTCGGTGAGGGCGGTGACCTGCTCACCGGCGACCACGCTGCCACTGCACACCAGCAGGCCTGGGTGCCCCTCGGTGCGGCGCTTCTCGACGGCCGCGTAGGCCGGCAGGTCCCCGAGGTCGTCACCCGCGTACAGCACCGGCCCGGCGTCGGTCTCGGTGAGGAAGGCATCCAGGGCCATGCCCTTGTCCATTCCCGGCGGACGCAACTCCAGTACCTGACGGCCCGGTTCGACGGCCAGCCGGTGCCGGGTGGCCAGGTCGTGCAGCGGTTCGCGAAGCAGCTCGAAGGCCGCATCCGGGTCCTGCGTGCGCCGGGTGTGCACGGCCAGCGCCCGACCCTTGTCCTCGACCCAGGTGCCGTCCGGAGCGCCCACTCGGCCGAGCAGCGCGGGCAGTTCGGTGCGGGCCGTGTCCACCCCCGGGTCGGGTGGCGGCAGCCGCACCTCACCGGTGGCCGCGTCCCAGCGTTCCGTGCCGTAGGCACCGAGCACCGTCAGCCGTTCCAGGCCGGGGGTGTCGGCGAAGCCGGCGTACTCGACGGCGAGTTCCGCCGGCCGGCCGGTGACGATGACGACCGCCCGCAGCCGTGGTGCGAGCCCGAGCAGCGCCGGCAGCACGTCGGGGTGGGCGCGGGCCGCCGACGGATCGGCGACGATGGGGGCCAGGGTTCCGTCGAAGTCGAGGGCGACCACGGACTGTCCGGGGCGGGCCCGGAGGGCGGCGAGCCCGGCGCGGCCCGCTTCGGTGGTGGGAGCCGGAAGCACACTGTCCATACCGGCGACCCTACCGGGCTACCTGCGCGAGCGCTGGGCGTCCCGGAGCCGGCGGAGCCGGTTCACGGTGACGGGGTCGTGGGCCAGCGCCCGGGCGTCGTCGAGCAGCGCGTTGAGCAGCTGGTAGTAGCGGGTGGGCGACATGTCCAGCTGCTCACGGACGGCGCGCTCCTTCGCCCCGGGCCCCGGCCAGCCACGCCGTTCCATGGCGAGCACCGCCCGGTCCCGTGCGGTGAGCCCCCCGGCCGCCGGCCGGCCG
>NZ_BAAHCA010001242.1:0-1165 GCF_054776295.1 Streptomyces sparsus | reverse complement strand
TGGCCGCACGCCCTGCGGCCGAGCGCGAGCGCACGCTGCTCACCACCGTGCGCGACCTGGTCGCCGCCGTCCTCGGCCACGACGGCCCCGACGAGGTCGAACTCGCCCGGCCGTTCACCGACCTGGGCCTCACCTCGCTGACCGCCGTCGAACTCCGCAACGCCCTGAGCACCGCCCTGGGCGCCACCCTGCCCGCGACCCTCGTCTTCGACCACCCCACCCCCGCCGCGCTCGCCCGGCACCTGGCCGACGACCTCTTCGGCACCGCCGGACAGGGAGCCCGGGCCACCGCGGTGCGGCCCGTCGACGACGACCCGATAGCCGTCGTCGGCATGGCCTGCCGCTACCCGGGCGGCATCGGCAGCCCCGAGGAACTGTGGCAACTGGTCACGGCGGGACAGGACGGCATCTCCCCGCTGCCCACCGACCGCAACTGGGACCCCGAGCGGCTCTACCACCCGGACCCCGACCACCCCGGCACGGTCTACACCCGCGAAGGCGGCTTCCTGCACGACGCCAGCCAGTTCGACCCGGCGTTCTTCGCGATCAGCCCGCGGGAGGCGCTGTCCATGGACCCGCAGCAGCGGCTCCTGCTGGAGGTGTCCTGGGAGGCGCTGGAGCGCGCCGGCGTCGACCCGTCCGGCGCCCGCGGCTCGCAGACCGGCGTGTTCGCCGGAGTCACCTACCAGGACTACGTCACGATCCTCGCCGCCTCCGACGACAACTTCGAGGGCTACGTCGGCACCGGCAACTCGCCCAGCGTCCTGTCCGGCCGGGTGTCGTACGCCCTCGGGCTGGAGGGCCCGGCCGTGTCCGTCGACACCGCCTGCTCCTCCTCCCTCGTGGCGCTGCACCTGGCCGCCCAGTCCCTGCGCCAGGGCGAGTGCTCCCTCGCCCTGGCCGGAGGCGTCACCGTCATGTCGACGCCCGGCTCCCTCATCGAGTTCAGCCGCCAGCGCGCCCTCGCGCCCGACGGCCGCTGCAAGCCCTTCTCCGCGGACGCCGACGGCGCGAGCTGGGCCGAGGGCGTCGGCATGGTCGTGCTCGAACGCCTCTCCGACGCCCGCCGCAACGGCCACCAGGTCCTCGCCGTCATCCGCGGCAGCGCCCTCAACCAGGACGGCGCCTCCAACGGCCTGACCGCGCCCAACGGCCCCTCGCAGCA
>NZ_BAAHCA010001241.1:0-1167 GCF_054776295.1 Streptomyces sparsus | reverse complement strand
CGAGCACCTCCTGCTGCCCGACGTGCCCGGCGCGCTCGCCGCCGCCGTCGCCGCCGTCACCCACTGACCGGGCCGGGCCCGCACCCTCGTCCCCCCTCACGCCCCAGGGAGCCGCATGTCCCCGTCCACCGTCATCCACCGCATCGGCGCGCTGGTCACCAACGACCCGGCGCTCGGTGACGGTCCGCTGGGCGTCGTGCCGGACGCCGCCCTCGTCATCGACGACGGGCGGGTGGTGTGGGCCGGGCCCGCCTCCCGGGCCCCGGCGGCCGACACCGCCCACGACGCCGAGGGCCGCGCGGCGATCCCCGGATTCGTCGACTCGCACTCCCACCTGGTGTTCGCCGGCGACCGCATCGAGGAGTTCAACGCCCGCATGTCGGGGCGCGCCTACACCGCGGGCGGCATCCGCACCACGGTGGCCGCCACCCGCGCGGCCACCGACGAACAGCTCGAGGCCAACCTGGTCCGGCACCTGACCGAGATGCTCCGCCAGGGCACCACCACGGTCGAGACCAAGTCCGGCTACGGCCTCACCGCCGACCAGGAGGCGCGGGCGCTGCGCATCGCCGCCGCGCACACCGAGGAGGTCACCTACCTCGGCGCGCACATCGTCGCGCCCGAGTACGCCGACGACCCGGCCGGCTACGTGGAGCTGCTCACCGGAAAGATGCTGGACGCCTGCGCCCCGCACGCCCGCTGGGTCGACGTGTTCTGCGAGCGGGGTGCCTTCGACGCCGACCAGGCGCGGGCCGTGCTGACCGCGGGGGCCGCCCGCGGACTGATCCCGCGGGTGCACGCCAACCAGCTGTCCGCCGGCCCGGGCGTGCAGCTCGCCGTGGAGCTGGGCGCCGCCTCGGCCGACCACTGCACGCACCTCACCGACGCCGACGTGGACGCGCTCGCCGCCGGCACCACCGTCGCCACGCTGCTGCCGGGCTGCGAGTTCTCCACCCGGGCGCCCTACCCCGACGCCCGCCGACTGCTCGACGCCTCGGTGACCGTGGCACTGTCCACGGACTGCAATCCCGGCTCCTCCTTCACCAGCTCCATGCCGTTCTGCGTCGCCGTGGCCGTGCGCGAGATGGGCATGACACCCGACGAGGCGCTCTGGTCGGCGACCGCGGGCGGCGCCGCCGCGCTGCGCCGCGACGACCTGGGCCGGCT
>NZ_BAAHCA010001240.1:0-1167 GCF_054776295.1 Streptomyces sparsus | reverse complement strand
TCGACGCCCGGGAGGCCCGCCGCGAGGCGGAGGGCGCCGCCGCGAGCGCCTGACCGCCTGACGGTCCGGCTGTGGCGTCCGGTCGGGGCCTGCGGGCCGCGGTCGGCGCGCTACAGCCGGACCATCACCTCGTCCAGTTCCTTGCGGCGCAGGTCCGGCACCCGCGCACCGGGCGCCGGATAGCCGACCGGTACGACGTAGGCCGCCCGTTCCTCCGACGGGCGGTCGCAGACGTCGTTGAGGAAGCGCATCGGACTGGGCGTGTGGGTGAGGGTGGCGAGCCCCGCCTGGTGCAGGGTCGCGAGCAGCAGCCCGACGGAGATGCCCACCGACTCCTTGGTGTAGTACGGCCGCGGGCTGTGCGGCCCCCGGTGCACCTCGAAGACGACGATGACCACCGGAGCGGTCTCCAGGAAGGGCTTGCGCCAGTCCGTGCCCAGCGGGGCGAGCGCGCCCAGCCACTCCTGGGAGGCCCGCCGCTCGTAGAACTCGCGCTCCTCGGCCTCCGCGGCCTCCCGCAGCCGGCGTTTGCGGTCCGGGTCGGTGAGGACGACGTACCGCCAGGGCTGGACGTGGGCGCCGCTGGGCGCGGTCGCGGCGGTGCGGATCGCGCACTCCACCACCCCGTCCGGGATCGGCCGGGGGGAGAAGTCGCGGACGGTGCGTCGCTGCGCCATCGTGGCGTGGAACCGCTCGGCGCGGTCGGCCGCTTCGTGGGCGGGGACGACCGGCAGGGCGAGGGGAACGGTGGGATGTGCCGTGGTGTCGACCATGTCCGCAGCACAGCACGACGGCCACCGGAGGGGAAGCCCCTCACTGTCGGTGACCACCCGCAGCGGTGCGTTTCGGCCGTGCGGGGCTCTAGAGTCGGTGCATGGCAGCAGACGAGGAATCCGCCAGGGTCGACACCTGGATCTGGTCGGTCCGGCTCGTCAAGACCCGTTCCCAGGCCGCCGCGGCGTGCCGGGCGGGCCACGTGCGTGTCAACGGCGAGCGGGTGAAGCCGGCCCGGCCGGTGCGCCCCGGCGACGAGGTGCGGTTGCGTCAGGCGGGGATCGAGCGCGTGGCGGTCGTCTCGCGCATCGTGCGCAAGCGGGTCGGCGCTTCCGTGGCGGTGCAGTGCTTCGTCGACAACAGCCCGCCGCCACCGCCGCCGCAGGCGGTCGC
>NZ_BAAHCA010001239.1:0-1167 GCF_054776295.1 Streptomyces sparsus | reverse complement strand
CCCGCGCCGGAGTCGTTGCCGTCGCCGCCGCCGTCGCCGCGGGCCGGACGGTCCTGCTTGTCGGCGCGGTCGGGGCGCTCGGCCCGCTCGGCCTTGTCGGCGTTCCTCGACCGGCGGGACGCCGCGGGCTTCTCGTCGGTGACCGGCTGGCCGGGAATGTCGATCTGCGCCTGGCCGGCCGGCTGCTCGCCGTCCGACTCGGCGTTGTCGCCGGTGCGCGCCTTGGAGGTGGCGCGGCGCTTCGGCTTGGTCTCGGTGGGCTCGGCGGCCTTGGCCGCGGCCGGCTCGGCGGCACGACTGCCGCCGCTCTCGGCCTGCTTCTCCTTGATGACCTCGATCAGCTGGCTCTTGCGCATCCGCGCGGTGCCCCTGATGCCGAGGCCGGAAGCGACCTGCTGCAGCTCCGCCAGGACCATGCCCTCAAGGCCGGTGCCGGAGCGGCGCCGGCGTCCTGCGGTGCCGGAGGCGGTACCCGAGGCAGGCGCGGCAGAGGCGTCCTTGGCAGGCGCGTCGGCGTTCACGCCCATCAGATCGGTGGTGTCGCTCACGAAGGGTCCTTCCCTGGAGCGGACGTCGGCCTGTCTGGCTCGGCGACCGGTTGTGCTGTCCGGCGGCGGTCCTGATGTGGCGGATCGGGCCGGGGCGGTGGTCCCGCCTGTGCGTACGGCGGAGAGATCAATTCACTGGCGCGAGAGGATGACGTGCGTCGTCCGCGCCGGTTCCGGAGCGTGTTCGACACTGCTCGGCAGGCTGCTCAGACAGTGTGGGGAGCTCCCGGAAGAAAGGGGTGGTCCCGGAGAGGGACACCGTGCACCGCACCGTCTCGGCTGCGAGTGCAGACTTGAGGTTAACACTACCGGATCCGACAAACATTCCCCCTCTCCGTAACCGGCTGACGAGCCGGTCCCCCTGTCACTGCCCGCCTCCCGCGCCGGCGAGCGGCAGCACGCTGGCGCCGGCCGTGTCCACGGCCAGCCGGTTCGCCTCCCAGCCGGCACCGGCCGTGCGGGAGACGTTGTCGGCGGTGTCGCGGGTGGCCAGAGCGAGCACCGTGGGCCCCGCCCCGCTGATGACGGCGGGCACGCCGTCGGCACGCAGACGGCTCACCAGTTCGACGCTCTCGGGCATCGCCGTGAGGTCCACACCCCGGCGGCCAGCAGCAGCAGG
>NZ_BAAHCA010001238.1:0-1168 GCF_054776295.1 Streptomyces sparsus | reverse complement strand
TCGCCGGGGCGGGCGTGGCGGCCCTGCACACCGCGGCGGTGCGTTCCGGGCCGCTGCCCGCGCTCGCGGACCGCCAGGCCCGGGTCACCGCGGAGCTGACACTCACCAAGGACCCGCGGCTGGCAGCGCCCCGCCCCCACGGCGGACCACGACCGGTCATGCTCACCGGACGGGTCACCCGCGTGGTTACCACGGACGGACGGGAGACGAAGGTCCGCAGTCCTGTCCTGGTCATCGTTCCCGCCCCGCACCCCGACCCCTGGCTTGCCCTGCTGCCCTCCTCCCAGCTCCGGGTGAAGGCCCGGGCGGTCCCTCCGCTGGACGGCCGCGGTGGCGAGTTCACAGCGGTGCTGAGAGCCGACGCCTCGGCGCCGCCGCACCTCCTCTCCGGCCCGGACACCGCGCAACGGATCGCCGGCCGACTGCGCGCCGGGCTGCGCACCGCCACCGACGGACTGCCCGAGGACCCGCGGGCGATGCTCCCGGCCCTCGTGGTCGGCGACACCTCCCGGCTCACGCCCGAACTGCGCGCCGCCGTGCAGGCGGTCGACATGACACATCTGCTGGTCGTCAGCGGAGCCCACCTCTCGATCATCCTGATGGTGCTCATCGGCACCCCGCACACCGCCTCCCGCGCGGAGCGCGGCGGGCTCGCCGCCCTGCTGCGCATGCCGCTCCGGACGACCGCGATCCTCGGTGGGGTGCTGGTGCTGGGTTTCATCACCCTCTGCCGCCCCGGCCCGAGCGTGCTCCGGGCCTCCGTGTGCGGCGGCATCGCCCTGCTCGCCATCGCCACCGGCCGCCGCCGTTCGCTGCTGCCCGCCCTCGCCGCCGCAGTTCTGCTGCTGGTGCTGCTCGACCCGACGCTCGCCCGGTCCTTCGGCTTTCTGCTGTCGGTGCTGGCCACCGGCGCACTGCTGACGCTCGCCCCCCGCTGGAGTCGGGCACTGCAACGACGCCGGGTCCCGCTGCGACTCGCCGAGGCACTGTCGGCTGCGGCAGCGGCCCAGCTGGTGTGCGCGCCGGTGGTCACCGTGTTCGCCGCCCGGGTCAGTCTCGTCGCCGTGCCGGCGAACCTGCTCGCCCAACTCGCCTTCGCCCCGGCCACGCTGCTCGGCTGGGCCGCGCTGGCGGCTGCCCCCGTCGCCATGCCGGTCGCCGTCGGCCT
>NZ_BAAHCA010001237.1:0-1169 GCF_054776295.1 Streptomyces sparsus | reverse complement strand
TCGGCCGCGCACGCGGCCGCGGTCGCCGGCCGCCGGGTCCTGCTGCTGGAAAAGGCCGAACTGCCCCGTTACAAGACGTGCGGCGGCGGCATCATCGGCCCGTCCCGCGACGCCTTGCCGCCGGGCTTCGAACTGCCCCTCCAGGACCGGGTGCACGCGGTGACGTTCTCGCTGGACGGCAGGCTGAGCCGCACCCGCCGCTCCCGGCACATGCTCTTCGGTCTGGTCAACCGGCCCGAGTTCGACCAGCGGCTGGTGGACTCGGCGGTGCGGGCCGGTGCCGTGCTGCGCACGGGCACCGCCGTGGCCAGGGTCGAACAGCACGGCCCCGCGGTGCCGGACCGCCGGACGGTGGCCGTGGTGCTCGCCGGTGGGGAGACGGTGCTCGCCCGCGCGGTGGTCGGCGCGGACGGCAGCGCCAGCCGGATAGGGGCGCACGTCGGAGTGCGGATGGACCAGGTGGACCTGGGCCTGGAAGCGGAGATCCCGGTGCCGCCGACGGTCGCCGAGGACTGGGCGGGCCGGGTGCTCATCGACTGGGGGCCGCTGCCGGGCTCCTACGGGTGGGTCTTCCCCAAGGGTGACACGCTCACGGTCGGGGTGATCTCCGCACGCGGCGAGGGAGCGGCCACCAGGCGTTACCTGGAGGACTTCACCGCGCGGCTGGGACTGGCCGGTTTTGAGCCCCGGGTCTCCTCGGGCCACCTCACCCGCTGCCGTGCCGACGACTCACCGCTGTCCCGCGGCCGGGTGCTGGTCTGCGGTGACGCGGCCGGCCTGCTGGAGCCGTGGACCCGGGAGGGCATCTCCTTCGCCCTGCGGTCGGGACGGCTGGCGGGGGAGTGGGCGGTGCGTGTCGCCGAGTCGCACGACGCGGTCGACGCCCGACGCCAGGCGCTCAACTACACGTTCGCCATCAAGTCCGGCCTCGGCGCGGAGATGGGCGTGGGCCGCAGCATGCTCACCGTCTTCTCCCGGCGGCCGGGTCTGATACACGCGGCGCTGACCGGATTCCGGCCGGCGTGGAAGGCGTTCGCGCGGATCACCCGCGGGTCCACCACGCTGGCGGAGATCGTCCGCAGCCACCCCGCCGCCCGCCGGACCATGGAGGCGCTGGACCGGTGACCGTCCGCCGCCGCGGTGACCGTCCGTTGCCGTGGCGCCGGCCG
>NZ_BAAHCA010001236.1:0-1170 GCF_054776295.1 Streptomyces sparsus | reverse complement strand
CCGACGTGCACACCGACCCCGACCGCCGACTCGTCAGCGCACCGGTCACCGACCGGATGGCGGCACTCGCCGAGACCGTGCGGCAGCTCACCGCCGCCGGCCTCGCGGCGGCCGACATCGACGACATCGCGCTGCGCCGACCCACCCTGGACGAGGTCTTCCTCAACCTCACCGACCGCCCCGAGCCCGCCCGCCCCGAGGAAGGCAGCGCCGCATGAGCAGCACCACCGCCCCCGCCACCGTCCCGACCGGCCCCGGATCCGTCACCGTGCCCGCCCCGCCCCGGACGCCCTCCGCACGCCTCGCCCGGCTGCTCACCGACTCCCTGACCATGACCCGGCGCGGCCTCTCGCACTGGGCCCGCCAGCCCGGCCAACTCGCCGTCGGACTGCTCTTCCCGGTGCTGATGCTCGTCATGTTCGCGTACTTCCTGGGCGGCGGCATGGCCGTCGAAGGCGGCTCCTACCAGGAGTTCCTCCTGCCCGGCATGCTCACGCTGACCGTCGCGTTCGGGCTGGAGGGCACGATGGTGGCCCTCACCCAGGACCTCAACCGGGGCATCATCGACCGCTTCCGGTCCATGCCGATCTCCACCTCGTCCGTGCTCGTCGGCCGCAGCATGCTGGACATGCTCAGCTCCGCCGCGGCGCTGCTGGTGATGGTCGGCGCCGGCCTGGCCGTCGGCTGGCGCTGGCACGGTTCACCCGCGGAGACGGCCGCCGCACTGGGACTGCTGCTCCTGCTGCGCTTCGCCATGCTGTGGGTCGGCATCCACCTGGCCCTCGTCGCGGGGCGCCCGGAGCTGGTGGCGACCGTGCAGATCCTCGTGTGGCCGGTGGCGTTCCTGTCCAGCGCGTTCACCGCGCCGGGCACCATGCCGGGCTGGATGGGTGCCGTCGCCGAGTGGAACCCGCTCTCGGCGACCGCGTCCGCGCTGCGTGAACTGTTCGGCAACCCGCAGTGGCACAGCGGCGATTCCTGGGCCGCGCAGCACCCGGTGCTGCTGGCGGTGCTGTGGCCGCTCGTCCTGCTCGCCGTCTTCGCCCCGCTGGCGATACGCCGCTACCGGGGCCTGGGAGGCTGACCCGGCCGGCGCGCGGCCCGCGGCGGGGGAGCGAGTCGTCGGGCAGGATGACGCTGCTCGGGTAGCGGACCGGCGCGTACAGCTTC
>NZ_BAAHCA010001235.1:0-1174 GCF_054776295.1 Streptomyces sparsus | reverse complement strand
TTGGCGCCGCGGACCTCGCAGGTGAGGGCGGCGACACGGACCCCGAAGCCCAGTGCCTCGCGCAGCCGGTCCGCGTCGAGTCCGTCGATCCGTCCGCCGAGCGCGCCGTCGCGGTGCAGGGCGTGCAGGAAGCCCGCCATGAAGGCGTCCCCCGCGCCGACGGTGTCCACCACCCGGGTCGGCGGGGCCGCGAGGCGGAACCGCTGCCCGGCCAGGGACGCGAACACGCCGCCGGCGCCCAGGGTGACCACGACCAGGGGGGTGCCGTCGGCGTGGAAGGTGTCGGCGGCCTGCTCGGGTGACGCGCCCGGCTCCAGGTGGGCCAGGTCGTCGTCGGACAGCCGCAGGATGTCCGCGGTGGCGCACCAGCGCGGCAGCCGTCGCCGGTACTCGGCCGGTTCCACCAGGAGCGGGCGCACGTTGGGGTCGAGGGAGACGGTGGCCCGCTCGCGGACGGACCGCAGCAGGTCCTCGACCGCCGCACCGCCGGGTGCCCGCACCAGCGCCAGCGACCCGGTGTGCAGGCAGGACATCGGCGCGGCGGTGGCCGCGGCCAGTTCCGCACCGGTCCACTGCCAGTCGGCGGTGCCTTCGGCGTGGAAGGAGTAGTCGGCGCGTCCCTGGTCGTCCAGGTCGGCCACCGCCAGCGTGCTGGACTCCGCGGCGGTGACGGCCGCGCCGAGATCCACCCCGGAGGCGTCGAGGTGCGCGCGGAAGAGGCGACCGAAGACGTCTTCCGACAACCGGCCGAGGAAACGGGTCGGCGTGCCCAGCCTGGCCAGGGCCACGGCGGTGTTGGCCGGGCCGCCGCCGGGCAGCACCTCCAGCCCGAGGCCGGCTCCGGGCGCGTCGGCGCTGCCGGGCACCACGAAGGCGTCGGCCACACACTCACCGAGCACGGCGACGTTCGCGTGGGGGTCGGGGTGGCGGTTCGCGGTCATCGCGGGCCCTTTCGCTGGAACCGGCTGCGCGCCGGGTGGGTTTCGCCGGGTGCGGCCCGCCGGGCACGGGACGCCCGGGCGGTCGGATACGCGAGTCCAGCATCCCCCGCCCGCCTATGTCAACGTTGACATAGGCAAGTGTCGAGCCGGCCGATCGACCGCGGAGGCGTGCGGCGACACGAGGAGCCCCGGCCGGGTGCCACCGCCCGGCGGACCGGACCGACGCGGCGGAC
>NZ_BAAHCA010001234.1:0-1174 GCF_054776295.1 Streptomyces sparsus | reverse complement strand
CGGACGCGCGCCGGGGCGGCCGCCGTCGCGTCCGACCGGTCACCCGGCCGGACGCAGCGGGGTTTCCCTCCGCACCGACCGGGGACCCGCCGGAAATGGTGCAATTCGGCTACACGATGATGACCGAGCAGGCCGGGCCCCGGGACCTCGTCGACCATGTGGTCCTCGCGGAGCGGGCGGGCTTCGACTTCTCCGTCACGTCCGACCACTACTTCCCGTGGCTCGCCAGCCAGGGCCACGCCCCGCACGCCTGGACGGTACTGGGCGCCGCCGCCCAGGCCACCAGCCGCATCCCCCTGATGACGTACGTGACGTGCCCGACCATCCGCTACCACCCGGCGGTCGTGGCGCAGAAGGCGGCCACCCTGCAACTGCTCGCCGAAGGCCGGTTCCGGCTCGGGCTCGGCGCGGGGGAGAACCTCAACGAGCACGTGGTGGGTGACGGCTGGCCCCCGGCGGACGTGCGGCACGAGATGCTGGAGGAGGCCGTGGGCATCATCCGCGACCTCTTCCAGGGCGGCCACGTCAACCATCGCGGCACCCACTACGACGTGGAGTCGGCGAAACTGTGGGACCTGCCCGAGCAGCCGCCGCAGATCGGCATCGCCGTCTCCGGCGAGCAGTCCTGCGCCCTCGCCGGCCGGCTCGCGGACCTGGTCATCGGGACCGAGCCGAAGGCCGACCTGCTCGACGCCTTCGCCCGGCACGGCGGCGAGGGCAAGCCGAGCGTCGGCCAGTTGCCCATCTGCTGGGACCCCGACCGCGACGCGGCGGTGGCCCGCGCCCACGACCAGTTCCGCTGGTTTGCCGGCGGCTGGAAGGTCAACTCCGAACTCCCAGGGCCGAAGTCCTTCGAAGCCGCCACCCAGTTCGTGCGCAAGGAAGACGTGGCCGAGTCCATTCCCTGCGGCGACAACCCGGACGACTTCGTCAAGGCCGTCGCCCCCTACGTGGAGGCCGGGTTCTCCGAGATCGCGGTCGTCCAGGTCGGCGGCGACACCCAGCCCGCGTTCATCAACTGGGCACAGGAGACGCTGCTCCCCGCCCTGCGCGGCACCTGGCCCGGCTGACCGGTCCCGCACCCGCCCGGTCGGCGACTCCGGCCGGTCCTCCAGACCTGTCCCCTGCGAGGGCGCGCACCGACGACCGCCCGCAACGGCCGCCGTCCGCCGCG
>NZ_BAAHCA010001233.1:0-1176 GCF_054776295.1 Streptomyces sparsus | reverse complement strand
CGCCGGGCGGGAGAGTGCCGTGGGGCGGGAGCGGGGCGCCGGACCGGGCGGTGCTGCCGGGGGCCGGGCGGGGGGACGGGTCGGTCACGTCGCGCTTCCCGTCAGGGCCCCCATGGACCGCGAGGTGGCGAGCACCGACGCGAACGCCGCCACCAGCGTCGGGTGGTACACCGCGTCGAACACCTCGTCCGGATCACCCGTCGGCATCGTGCCGTGGGCGGGCATCGCGCCGTCCGGCTCCTGGGCGTCGGCGAACGCCTGCCACGTCCGGGCGTCCAGGAACGGCCGGGGCAGGCAGGCGTCGACGACGAGCAGTTCCCCCAGCAGGTCCCAGTGGCCGATCTCCAGCCAGTCGTCCGTCCACGCGGGCAGCCAGTCGGCGAGGTACTCCGCCATGTCGGCGGGCAGACCTTCCGGGTTCTCACCCCAGTCGGTGAGGTGGAAGACCGTGTGCGTGACCAGGTAGCCGATGTTGACCTCCACCGTCCACGGTTCGGGCCGGCGCCCCAGCCACGTCGCACGGGCGGCATCGGCCAGCGGAACGCTCGGGGTGAGACCGAACCGCCGCTCGAACGCGGAGATGCCCAGCCGTCGGACCGGCAGCGCCTCCACGGCCGACCAACTGCCGAGCCGGTGCGCCAGACGTGCCGTCTGCTCGAAACCCGGTTCGCTGTAGCCGAGTTCGCGGAAGGGGACGTAGATCTCGAACGGGATCGGCGACAGCGGCTCCTCCCGCTGCATCCAGGCGAGCACCCGCCCGCCGTCCAGCAGGTCCCGCCAGGCGTGGTCCAGCAACTGCCGGGCGAGCCTCGACTGCTGCGAACCGGCCACGCCCTCCCGGAACAGCACCTTGCCGATCAGGGCCAGTTCCCCGATCGGCTTCAGCCGGTCCTTGACCTCGCGGTCCGACGTGCCGGCGTCCTGCCGGGGCCGGAAACCGTCCCGGTGGCGGTGCAGCCACCCGATGGCCCGCGCCCCCACCTCGTGCAGCAGGCCGGTGTCGGCTCGTGCCGTGCTCATACCCACTCCTCGGCTCGTTCGGCCTGCGCCTGGGCCTGGGCCCGCGCCTGCCGCAGACGACCGGCGGAGAGCGTGGCGGCGAACGCGGCGGCCAACGTCGAGTGGTAGCTCCAGGCGAAGGCCGCGTCCGGCTCCTGCCCGGCCGGGGCGCTGCCC
>NZ_BAAHCA010001232.1:0-1178 GCF_054776295.1 Streptomyces sparsus | reverse complement strand
CCCCGGCCCGCGGCGGGGGGCTCGGCCCCCGGGTCCGACCGGGCCATGCTCCGCCTCGTGCGGTCCGCCGTCGCGGAGGTCCTCGGCCTGGACTCCGCCGAGGACGTGCTGCCGGACCGGGCCCTGCACACCCTCGGCTTCAACTCGCTGGCCGCTGTGGCCCTGCGGGACAAGCTGTCCGCCGCACTGGGGCGTCGCCTGTCCGCCGCCATCGTCTACGACCACCCCACCCCCAACGCCCTCGCCGACCACCTGCGGGGCGAACTGCCGGACACCGCCGCCGAACCCGACGGGGACCCGTCAGCGCCGGCCGACCCGGAGGAGCCCATCGCCGTGGTCGCGATGGGCTGCCGCCTGCCCGGCGGCGTGCGCTCCCCGGAGGACCTGTGGGACCTGCTGCTGACCGAGACGGACGCCGTAGGCCCGCTCCCGACGGAACGCGGCTGGGACCTGGACCGGCTGCTGGACGAGGACTCCGCCGGGGGCGGCAGGTCCTCGGCACGGCAGGGCGCCTTCCTGACCGGCGCCGACCGGTTCGACGCCGCCTTCTTCGGTATCTCGCCGCGTGAGGCGCTGGCCATGGACCCCCAGCAGCGCCTGCTGCTGGAGACCGCTTGGGAGACCTTCGAACGCGGCGGCATCGACCCGGCGTCGCTGCACGGCAGCCGCACCGGGGTCTTCGCCGGCGTGATGCACAGCGGCTACGGCCCCGGCCTCTACGACCGGGCGCCGGAGAACCTGGAGGGCTATCTCGGCAACGGGACCGCCGTCAGCGTGGCCTCCGGACGCATCGCCTACGCACTCGGACTCGAAGGCCCCGCCCTCACGGTCGACACCGCCTGCTCCTCGTCCATGGTGGCGCTCCACCTCGCGGTGCAGTCACTGCGGCGCGGCGAGTGCACGCTGGCCCTCGCCGGCGGCGCGGCCGTCATGGCCACGCCCGCCGTCCTCGTCGAGTTCAGCCGCCAGGGCGCCCTCTCCGCCGACGGCCGGTGCAAGGCCTACGCGGAGGCCGCGAACGGAACCGGCTTCTCCGAGGGTGTGGGCCTGATCCTGCTGGAACGGCTCTCGGACGCCCGCCGCCTCGGGCACCCGGTGCTCGCCGTGATCCGGGGTTCGGCGATCAACCAGGACGGCGCCTCCAACGGCCTGACCGCGCCCAACGGCCCCTCGCAGCA
>NZ_BAAHCA010001231.1:0-1182 GCF_054776295.1 Streptomyces sparsus | reverse complement strand
GGCCGGCGGTCTGCCCGGCGGGTCAGGGGCCGGGCGGCGGGCGGCGGCGTACCAGGGGCACTTCGGCGGTCGTCCGCAGCATCGGCCAGACGGGTGTGGTGGTGCCGATCCGGAGGTCCTCGGTCAGGCTGGAGGTGCCGCCGAGGAAGCGCAGCAGGCGGGGAGCGGGGTTGCGGCGGAACAGCCGGCTGAAGAAGTCGGCGCCGTCGACCCGTCCGGTGTCCAGGGCACGCAGCAGCACCGCGTCCATGGCCAGCGACCAGGGGCGGTGGGCGGGCGGTGGCAGCGGGGTGCGTCCGGCGTGGAAGGCGTCCGCGGTGGCGGCCGTCTGGCGGAGCGCGGCGGCGAAGGTGTAGCCGGTGGCCGGCCGGGTGGCGCCGGCCGCGGCCCCGATACGGAAGACGGAACGGCCGGCGCGGCGCGGGAACACGGCGTCGGTCATCGGGATGACGCCCTGTTCGGTCGCGGTGACCTCGAGCGGACCGAGCCGGAGGACCTGTTCGGTGTAGTGCCGCAGCGCGCTGTCGTAGCCGGTCCGGTCGAGGACGTGGCGGGAGAACTCGGTGTACTCCACCAGGGCTTCCCGGTTCGAGAGCGGCAGCACGTAGCCGAACGACAGGCCGTGGCGGGGCTGCGGGGTGCGCAGGTCCATCAGCACGGCGGCGCCGGGGTCGAAGGCCGGTTCGGGGAGCCGGACGAACCAGCCGCGGAAGTGCTGGAGCAGCGTGGTGCGGGAGGGCGGCAGGCCGGGCAGCGGGCGGGAGTCGAAGACCCAGCGGGCATCGAGGCGCCGGGGGATGCCGTCCGCGGTGCGGTAGTGCACGGTCGCCCCCTCGGGCCCGTCGTGCACGTGGGTGACGGTGCCGGAGAGGGTGCGTATGCGCGGTTGTCCGGCCCATCGCCGGTGCGCGGCGGCCTCGAAGTCGCGGGAGCGGATCATCCGGTAGCGCATCGGTGTGACGTCCGCGTCGGTGCGGCCCCCGTCGGGGTGGGCGACCTGGATGCGCGGCCAACTGGCGCAGACGGCCTCGTCCCAGCCGTGGGCGTCCTCCCAGAAGCACCAGGTGCGGTCCCCCGGCCGCAGCAGGCCCGGTGGCGCCTCCAGCAGGGTGACGGACGGCACCGCGCCGTCCGGGGCGCGGCTGACGAGGGCGTCGGTCAGGGCCAGGCCGGCCGCCCCCG
>NZ_BAAHCA010001230.1:0-1184 GCF_054776295.1 Streptomyces sparsus | reverse complement strand
GCGGCGTGGAACCGGGCCGAGCGCACGCTCGCCACTCACCTGGTGCGGCCGATGGCCGACCGGGTGGCCGAGCTGGTCGAGCACGCCCCCGCCGCCCACGACCTGGCCGAGTGGACCGACACCTACGGGGACGGCGTGGTGACCGCCGTGGAGGAACGCACGGCAGCGGCGCTGGGCATGCCCGCCGCGGCCTGGTTCCCCACCGGGACGATGGCGCAGCAGGTGGCGCTGCGCTGCTGGGCGGGCCGCACCGGCAACCCGACGGTGGCGCTGCATCCGCTCGCCCACCCGGAGCGCTGGGAACGGCAGGCACTCACACAGGTCAGCAATCTCCGTATCCTGCACGCCGGTTCGGGTACGCAGCCGACCGGCGTGGAGGACGTCACCGCCCTGGACGAGCCGTTCGGCACACTGATGCTCGAACTGCCGCTGCGGGACGGGGGATTCGTCCTGCCGAGCTGGGAGGAGCTGACCGCGACGGTCACCGCCGCCCGGGAGCGGGAGGCTGTCGTGCACTTCGACGGCGCCCGGCTGTGGGAGTGCGCCCCGCACTTCGGCCGGTCGCTGCCGGAGATCGCCGCGCTCGCGGACAGCGTCTACGTCTCGTTCTACAAGTCGCTCGGCGGGCTGTCGGGGGCCGCGCTGGCCGGCCCGGAGTCCCTCGTGGCGGAGGCCAAGGCGTGGCGGCACCGGTACGGGGGCGCGGTGTTCCAGCAGTGGCCGGCCGCGCTGTCCGCGCTGGCCGGGCTGGACCGGGAGCTGCCCCGGCTGCTGGAGTACGTCGCGCACGCCCGGGTCGTCGCCGCCACACTGCGGCAGGCCTTCAGCGACGCCGGACTGCCCTGGTTCCGCATCCACCCGGAGCAGCCGCACACCCACCAGTTCCAGGTGTGGCTGCCGTTCGACGCGCCGGCCCTGGACGAGGCCTCGGTCCGGCAGCCGGAGGAGACGGGCACCCTGCTGTTCCGGCGCTGGGAGGAGACCGGGCCGCCGGGGGTGGCCGTGACCGAGTGCACGGTGGACGCCCCCGGGCTGCTCTGGTCGGCGGAAGACGTCCGGCACGCCGCCCGGGACTTCCTGTCCCGCCTCCGCGACGTCGCCCCGCACCGCCGCCGCTGACCACCGAACGCCGGGCCGCAGCAGCCGAGCCCCAGCAACCGAGCCGCTGAGCCGTCGAGCTGCTG
>NZ_BAAHCA010001229.1:0-1184 GCF_054776295.1 Streptomyces sparsus | reverse complement strand
CCGTGGCCCGGTGCCGTGCGGCGCCGGGCCGGACGGCGCGCTGCCGGGCTCGGCGTGGGCCTTCCGGCGTGCTCTCCCACATCCTGCGGCGGGCGCGCTCGTTGACGCACCGGATTGGCTGACAGTCGTCCCCGCGGCCGTAACCGACCCCTACTCAGCGCGTTCTCCCGTACTGATAATGCTCACGTCATTGCTTGATCCGCAGTACGGGAGAGGACCCCCACATGGTGCGCTCCGCACACGTCCGACGCCCGCTCCTCGGCACCCTCACCGCCCTCCTGCTCGGTGCCACGGCCGTGTTGGGCGGGGCCACCCCGGCGGACGCCGCCCCGCCCGCACCCGCCACCACACCCGCGTCCGGCGTCGCGTCCGAGACCGCGACACGCCAGGACACGACCCCCTGGCCCACCGCCGACTTCGAAGGCATCGTGGCGCTCAGCAACTGCTCCGGTTCCGTCGT
This sequence comes from Streptomyces sparsus, assembly GCF_054776295.1. Lineage (NCBI taxonomy): Bacteria > Bacillati > Actinomycetota > Actinomycetes > Kitasatosporales > Streptomycetaceae > Streptomyces > Streptomyces sparsus. Next base: position 724 of record NZ_BAAHCA010001229.1, on the reverse strand, counting down.
CCGGATGCCCCACTCCCAACTCGGCGATCCCGCTCTGGTGCTCACCAACGGGCACTGCCTGGAGAGCGGCATGCCCGAACCGGGCGTCGTCGTGGTCGACGAGCCCTCCACCCGTACCTTCACCCTGCTGAACACCGCGGGCCGTGACCGCGCCACCCTGCGGGCGACCCGCCTCTCCTACGCCACCATGACCGGCACCGACATCGCCCTGTACGAACTGGCCCTGACCTACGAGGACATCGACGACCGGTACGGCATCGAGCCGTTGACCGTGGACGCCGCCCGGTCCAGGCCGGGCACCGGCATCAACGTGATCTCCGGCTACTGGAAGCGCGTCTACAGCTGCGACCTGGACGGCTTCGTGCACGAACTGCACGAAGCCGGCTGGGTGATGAAGGACTCGCTGCGCTACACCGCCGACTGCGACACCATCGGCGGCACGTCCGGCTCCCCGGTCGTCAACACCGTCACCGGCAAGGTCGTCGGCGTCAACAACACCGGCAACAACGGCGGCGAGCCGTGCATCCTCGGCAACCCCTGCGAGGTCGGCAGGGACGGCGAGGTGACGGTCCGCCCGGGCATCAACTACGGCCAGCAGACCTACCAGCTCACCCGCTGCACGACCGTCGGCAACAAGATCGCCCTGGACCTGCCGGGCTTCGGCCTCGCCCGCCCCTGACCGCCCGCTCGCTGGCCGAGCTGCCGCCCGCTGGCCGCGCCCGCG
>NZ_BAAHCA010001228.1:0-1187 GCF_054776295.1 Streptomyces sparsus | reverse complement strand
CGCGCCGCCGCCGACGGTCTCCGTGCCGAGGCCGCCGACCCCGACGCCCACCACGGAGGCCCCCCCCGACCCGGACCCGGACCCCGATCCGGACCCCACCCCCGGTGGCGGCTGCGTGCTGTGGTGGTGCGACTGAGCCGATCGACGCCCCACCGCAGCGGTCGGCGGACGCCCGGGCCGCCACCCGCCTGCCGCCTTCCCTCTGCCGGTGTCTGCTCGGTCACCCCGCTGAGCTGGGCGTTCGTCGGTCCGGAGGCCGGATCGCTGCCCGGCGGACGCCTTCTGTCGGGTGCTGGTGCGGGGGTGACGGTCCGTGAGGTGCGTACGGGGTGAGTGGTCTATTCCATTCACCTGTACGGTCCGGGTCTCCGGACCGGCTGCCGGGTTTCCCAACTTCCCTTCAGCACATAACAGTTGACCGTCCCTCACGGCGTCCCGCTACGCCGTTCGGGCGGTTGCCGCGTCGCCCACGACGTGCAGTGGTCCACCATCTGACGTGTCCTCAGAGTGATGGCGTCGCTGCATGGGAGGACGGTCGCATGTGTACACAGGATGAAGGCGGGCGCGGGGCGTTGACCCGTCGCGCGATGCTCGCGCGCGGGGGTGCGCTGGTGGCTCTGGGGCTGGTTCCGGTCCTCGGCGCCGCGGCGCCGGCCGCCGCCGGAACGGCCGCGGAAGAGGCGCAGGCACCCGGTCGCCGGGTCGGTCCGCCGGGAGCGTTCGCCAAGCCGCTCGCGGCGAGTTACCCCGTCTCCGCGGCCTACGGCATTCCGGGCGACTGGCTCGCCGGCCGCCACACCGGTATCGACTTCGCGGTGCCGTCCGGTGTTCCGGTCACCTCGGTGGGGCCCGGCACGGTGGAGGTCGCCCGTACCTACGGCGACTACGGCAAGGCCGTGATGGTGGCGATGGACGACGGCCACTTCGTCCTGTTCGCGCACCTGTCCGAGCTGGCCGTCAAGGAGGGTGCGAAGGTGCGCGGCGGGACCCGCCTGGGCGACACCGGGGCCACCGGCCGGGTCACCGGGCCGCACCTGCACCTGGAGGTGCGCAGCACGCGCGACTACGGCTCGGACGTGGACCCGGTCGAGTACCTCGCCGAGCGCGGCGTCCGCCTGCTGTGACGCCCGGCCCGTCCACCCCGGCCCGTCCACCCCGGCGGACCGCCTCAACCGGCAGGCGGGTCG
>NZ_BAAHCA010001227.1:0-1194 GCF_054776295.1 Streptomyces sparsus | reverse complement strand
GAGCACCGGCAGCGGGCGGGACGCGGCCAACAGCCGCCCGGCCGTCAGGACGGGCGCGGGCTCGGCCAGCTGGGCGGCGAGCAGCCGCAGGTTCTCGATCTCGGCGTGCACGGCCTGCTGGTACTCGTTGGGGGCCGCGGCGGCGTCCGCCGCGTCCTCGACGCCGGGCGACGTCTCCCGCAGGTGTCGGCGCAGCGCCGGGTAGCCGTCGAAGCCGAGGGCGACCGCGAAGCGCGTCACCGACGGCTGGCTGACCCCGGCCAGCTCCGCCAGCTCCACGCTGGACATGAACGGCGCGTCCCCGGCCCGGCGGACCATGCAGTGCGCGATGCGGCGCTGCGTCGGCGTGAGCCGGTGCCCCTCGAAGAGACTCTGCAGCCGCGCCCCTGCGCCGCCCATGCCGCCCACCTCGCCCCTCGTCGCACTCATCCGAGTCATTCGGATCATCCGGATCGTTCGGATCGCTCGCACCGTGCGGTTCGCGGCGATCATTCAGAAGACCCTGACTCTGCATGACTCCATACACAGGGGCAAGTGGGGGGCTAACCCCAGTGCCCTGGCTCGGCGGCGTCCGTAGCGTGACGGCCATGAGTGCCCCTGACCCAGAGCTGAAGAAGGAACTCGACGCGACCTTGCAGACCCGCAAGGAACTCGGGCCCGAGTACGAGAACGAACTGGTCGACTCCTTCCTGGAGAAGGTGGACCAGCGCATGGAAGCGACCATCGACAAACGGGTGCGTCGCCAACTGGCCGAGCAGCAGATGGTGGTCGCCTCGCGCGGTTCACGGCGCTCACCCGACGGTGAGCAGTCGGAGGGGTTCGGTTCGCCCTTCGGACTGGCGGCGATGTCGCTGGTGCTGGCCATCCCGCTCTCGGCGATCGCCGCGGTGAACGCGGGCCGGCTGGGCCTGATCATCGCCTGGCTCGGCATCGTGGGGGTGAACGCCCTGCACTCCGCGCACCGCTTCCCCCTCGGCCGTCGTCACCGCGGTGAGAACACCGCCCTGGACTGACACCCGCCCTCTCGACGGCGGCTGACCGCACGGGCCGGTGCGTATGAGCAGGTGCGCACGGGCCGGTGAACGTGGGCGGGGCAGCGGGGCAGGGCGGACCGTGGGCGCGCGTCCGGACGCCGGGACGCTAGTCGGCGCGCGAGGGCCGGGCGGACCAGTCGTCGAGTCCCGCCGGACGTCG
>NZ_BAAHCA010001226.1:0-1195 GCF_054776295.1 Streptomyces sparsus | reverse complement strand
GCCGGCCGGTGTCCGGTGCGGTCGGTGCGGAGGAGGGCATGCCGGGATCTTCGCAGCCGACAGCCCGGAGCGGCAAGTTCCGCTCCGGTGTGCGCACGGTCACCGTCCCGTGCGCGGCCCGCCCCCTCACAGGACCACGATCCGCCCAGGTCCGGCAGCCGGCCCGGTGACCCGGCCGCCCTTCAGGCTGCGGCCCGCCCAACCCGCCGTTCCCGCGCGGTCCTTGGCCGGGGTGCGTGCCCGGCCCAGGGGCGCGGACCGTAATCTGACGTCCATGGCCGGGGGCACGCGGGGACAGATCATCGACGGGCGCTTCGAGTTGCTGGAGCCGCTCGGCAGCGGGGGCATGGGCACGGTGTGGCGGGCGAGGGATCTCGCCCTGCAACGGGAGGTGGCGCTCAAGGCGGTGCGCCCTCCGGATCCGCTGCTGGCCCCCGAGGGTTCACCGGCATCCCTGCTGCTGCGGGAACGGGTGCTGCGTGAGGCGCAGGCGCTCGCCCGGCTCAACCACCGCAACGTCGTGACGATCCACCACATCGTGGACAGCGGCCCGCACCCCTGGCTGGTGATGGAACTCGTCCGAGGCGGCAGCCTCCAGGAACGGGTGGACGCCGGGCCGGTGCCGCCGGCCGAGGCCGCCGCGATCGGCCGGGACGTGCTGGCCCGGCTGCGGGCCGCGCACCTGGCGGGCATCCACCACCGCGACGTGAAGCCGGGCAACGTGCTGCTGCGGGAGAACGGCTCGGTGGTGCTCACCGACTTCGGCATCGCCGCGATCCAGGACTCCACCGCCCTCACCGCCACCGGTGAGCTCATCGGCTCGCCGGAGTACATGGCGCCCGAGCGCATCCGCGGCACGGCGGACCACCCGGCCTCGGACCTGTGGTCGCTGGGCATGACGCTGTACATCGCGGTGGAGGGCCACAGCCCGCTGCGCCGGGTCACCTCGCTGGCCACGTTGGCGGCGGTGCTGGACGATCCGGTGCCGGCGCCACGGAGCGCCGGCCCGCTGACGCCGGTGCTGGACGCGTTGCTGGTCCGCGATCCCGACGCCCGTCCGACGGCCGACCGGCTGGACGCCCTGCTGGCCACGGCGGCCGGTACGTCGACGCCGGATGGTCCGGCGGCCGCTCCCACCGCGGTACAGCCGTCGCTTCCTGTGACGCACGTCTCGCGCCCCGCTCGCGTCGGCGTC
>NZ_BAAHCA010001225.1:0-1195 GCF_054776295.1 Streptomyces sparsus | reverse complement strand
CACCTCGTGCCGGGCGACGGCGACGCGGTCGCCGTCGAGCAGCAGCCGGGCGGCCGGCCCGCTCAGACCTCCGGTGTGACGACGGCATCCGGCCGGACCCGGCGCGCAGCGGAACCTCCGCGCGGCGGTGACCCTCTTACTTGGCTCTTGCCACGATCACGAGGAGGCCACCCATTCGTATCCGTCGTGCAGTTGCGGCCGTCGCCACCACGGCCGTCGTCGCCCCCGTCGCGCTGCTCGCGGCCCCCGCCGCGTATGCCGGCGAGCCGTCCGGGCCGGACCGGATCGTCCCTCAGGCCGAGAGCGCCCCGGGCTCGGACGAGAAAGCCCTCGCCGAAGAACGACCCGCGGAGGCGTCCCCGGCCGAGGAGTCCCCCGCCGAGGCGTCCCCGGCCGAGGAGTCCCCCGCCGAGGAGTCCCCGGCCGAAGAGTCCCCGGCGGAGGAGGGGAAGCCGGGCGACGAGGAACGGGGCGAGCAGTGCGAGGCCGTTGAGGAGAGTGACGGCGTCACCGCCACCGTCAACGGTGTGCCCGAGCAGATCTACTCCGGCAGCGGCTGGGAGGACTTCTCGCTGACGGTCACCAACAACACCGACGCATCGCGGCAGTTGACCTCCGCGCACCTCTGGAAGAACGCCTTCACCGAGAGTCTCAAGGACGCCACCCGGTACGTCCGACTGCAGGCCGAGGCCAACGGGACCTGGACGGACGTGAGCAAGGAGGACGGGAGCGACGACTCCGGCCTGGTCGGCTGGAGTTCGCTGGCCGCCGGCGAGACGGCCGGCGTCGAGCTGCGCATCCGGGTGGACCGTGCTCCTGCCTCGCTGGGCGTCGCCATGGGCTACGCGTTCCACGTGGCGGGCGACAACACCTGCGCGGAGAAGGTGGGCGACGTCTACCTGTTCAACATCATTCCGGGCAGCGAGAAGCCGAACGGCAACGACGCCGAGCCGCAGGGTGGCACACGGAGCCCCGAGAAGCCGACGGACGTCGAGACCGGCGAAGCCCCGGGCCAGGACGACGAGTTGGCGGCGACGGGTTCGGACGCGAACCTGCCGATGTTCGGGCTCGCGGGCGCGGCGGCTGTTGCCCTCGGCGCCGGCGCCACGTTCCTCGTGCGTCGCCGCAAGGGCGCTGACACCGCCGCCTGACGGCAGCGGCGGGCGGCGGATTGCCAGGGACCCCCGGACCCCCC
>NZ_BAAHCA010001224.1:0-1196 GCF_054776295.1 Streptomyces sparsus | reverse complement strand
CGCGGTCACGCCGCACCGGTCGACGGCCGCTGACCGTCACCCGGCGCGCGCAGCGCCGCAAACGCCGCCCGGCGCGGTCCGGCGGCGTTGCGCATGGCACCCTTGGACCGGCAGGAATCCATTCGCATTGAGCGAGGAGCGGGCACAGTGCAGCGCTGGCGTGGCTTGTCGGACATCCCCGAGGACTGGGGGCGCAGCGTCGTCACCATCGGCTCGTACGACGGCGTCCACCGCGGGCATCAGTTGATCATCGGCCGGGCGGTGGCGCGCGCCCGGGAACTGGGCGTGCCCGCCGTCGTGGTCACCTTCGATCCGCACCCGAGTGAGGTCGTGCGGCCCGGCAGCCATCCGCCGCTGCTGGCCCCGCACCACCGCAGGGCGTCGCTGATGTCCGAACTGGGTGTCGACGCGGTGCTCGTCCTGCCGTTCACCAAGGAGTTCTCCCAGCTGTCGCCGGCGGACTTCGTGGTGAAGGTGCTCGTCGACAAGCTGCACGCGCGGACCGTCGTCGAGGGCCCCAACTTCCGCTTCGGCCACCGCGCCACCGGGGACGTCGAGGTGCTCGCCGAACTGGGCCGCGACTACGACTTCGACGTGCTGGTCGTCGACCTCTTCGAGCACGGTGAGGCCGGCGGCGGCCAGCCGTTCTCCTCCACCCTGATCCGCCGCCTGGTCGCGGAGGGCGACGTCACCGGGGCCGCCGAGGTCCTCGGCCGCCCGCACCGGGTGGAGGGCGTGGTGGTGCGCGGGGCGCAGCGCGGTCGCGAGCTCGGTTACCCCACCGCCAACGTGGAGACGCTGCCGCACACCGCCATTCCGGCGGACGGCGTCTACGCCGGCTGGCTGACCGTGCCGGACAGCCCGGAGGGCCCGATGCCGGCGGCGATCTCGGTCGGCACCAACCCGCAGTTCGACGGCATGGAACGCACCGTCGAGGCCTACGCCATCGACCGGGTGGGACTCGACCTCTACGGGCTCCACGTCGCCGTCGACTTCCTGCGCTACCTCCGCGGCCAGGAGAAGTTCGACACCCTGGACGCGCTGCTGGAGCGGATGGCCGGCGACGTGCAGCGGTGCCGCGAACTGCTCGACATGCCGCCGGCCGAGAGCTGAGCGCACCCGACCGCGTCGTCGGACGAGGGGGCCGCACCGAACGCGACCGGCAGGCCGGCGGGGAGCAGTTCGTCACCGTCGAG
>NZ_BAAHCA010001223.1:0-1198 GCF_054776295.1 Streptomyces sparsus | reverse complement strand
GGCCCGCGTGCGCGGCGTGGAGCAGCTGGCTGAGGCCGCCGTCACCCGGCGCGGCACGGCCGCTGTACACCAGCGGCGTGCGCCGCTTGCCACCGTCGACCGCTGGCAGCTGGGCGGTGTCGGCGAACGCGCTGCCGGTCGGTGCCGGTGTGGCGAGCTGTACCCGGAAGCTGGCGTTGTTGACGATGACCTGCGCGGGGTCGCTCGGCACCTTGACCGAGCTGAGCACCGGGTCGTCGTCAAAGCCGCCAGGGGTCGCCCCGGTAGGCGTGCGGGGTGTTCTGGTGTCCACACTCATCTAACCGAGTGACGGACGTTAAGGACACTGCCTTGACCCGGCCGATCTGTCCGCGACCCGTCAAGCCCCTGGTGGGCCGGGTGGCTCAACGGCGGTGACTCAGCGTCGGCGGCGCGCGGTCTCGTAGAGCGCCACCCCGGCGGCGACCCCGGCGTTCAGCGATTCCCCGCCGCCCGGCATCGGGATCCGCACCAGCAGATCGCAGGTCTCGCCGACGAGCCGGGAGAGCCCCTTGCCCTCGCTGCCGATCACGATGACCACCGGACCGTCCAGCGCGGCCACGTCGGTCAGCTCGGTGTCGCCGTCCGCGGCCAGCCCGATGACCGTCAGCCCGGACTTCTGGTACGTCTCCAGGGCACGGGTCAGGTTGGTCGCACGGGCGACCGGGATCCGGGCCGCGGCACCGGCGGACGTCTTCCAGGCGCCGGCGGTCATGCCGGCCGCGCGCCGCTCCGGCACGACCACGCCGTGACCACCGAAGGCCGCGGCGGACCGCACCACGGCGCCCAGGTTGCGCGGGTCGGTGACGCCGTCGAGGGCGACGATCAGCGCGTCCTGGCCGGCGTCCAGCGCGGCGGCGGTGAGGTCCTCCGGGTGCGCGTAGTCGTAGGGCGGGACCTGGAGCACGAGGCCCTGGTGGTTCAGCCCGTTGGTCATCCGGTCCAGCTCGGGCCGGGGGGCCTCCATCAGGTTGATGCCGCCGCGGTCCGCGGTGAGCCGCAGCGACTCACGGACCCGCTCGTCGCTGTCGATGTACTGCTGGACGTAGAGCGTGCTGGCCGGCACGCCCTCGCGCAGCGCCTCGACGACCGAGTTGCGGCCGACGACCAGCTCCGAGGTGCCCTTCGGGCCGCCTCGGCGCGGAGCGGGACGGCCGGTGGCCCGGCGGGCGCGCGCCTG
>NZ_BAAHCA010001222.1:0-1202 GCF_054776295.1 Streptomyces sparsus | reverse complement strand
CCGCCCGCACCTGGCTGCTGATCGAACAACCCGCCCGGCCGGCCCCGGCCCGCAGGGCCCGTCCGCGCCTCGATCGCCCGCTCCCGGCCGTGCGGGCGAAGCACGCGGCGCGATGTTTCGCAAGAGTCCCCGGCCGGGCAGAGACATGCCTTGTGCGCCTCCTCGACGGCGCATCCCCTCGTGAACGAGCGACCTGGAGGCGCCATGGACGCCGTGCTCTCCGAATCCGACGCCGAGGACCATATCGGCGGCATCTGCTTCAAGACGGGGCCGCCGACGCGCGTCGGTGTGGAACTCGAATGGCTTGTGCACGACCGTGACGATCCCACCGCCGAGGTGCCCGCCGGGAGACTCGACCCCGGCCTCGCGCCCCTCCTGGCCGCCGGAGCACTACCGGGTGGCGGCAGGCTCACCCGGGAGCCCGGCGGGCAGTTGGAGCTCAGCTCCGCGCCGGGGGAGTCACTCGCCGACTGCGTGGCGACCACCGCGGCGGACCTCGCCGTGCTGCGCGGCACCCTCGATCACGCCCGGGTCGTCCTCGACGGTCAGGGACTCGATCCCCACCGCACCCCGCCCCGGGTGCTCGACGAACCGCGCTACCGCGCCATGGAGGCCCACTTCGACCGGGAGGGCCCGTGGGGGCGCGTGATGATGCGGGCCACCGCCGCCGTCCAGGTCAGTCTGGACGCGGGTGACGACTCCGACGGCCCGTCCGGCTACCGCTACCGCTGGCGGCTGGCCCACCGGCTCGGCCCGGTACTGGTCGCCGCTTTCGCCAACTCGCCGCTGTGGCGGGGACGGCCGACCGGCTGGGTCTCCACCCGGCAGCGCATCTGGGCCGGCACCGATCCGGCCAGGACCAGACCACCCGCCCCCGGCGGCGAACCGCGGGACTCGTGGGCGCGCTACGCGCTCGACGCCCCGCTGCTGTGCCTGCGCCGCCACCCGAACGGCTCGGCCGTGGCCGACTGGACCGCGCCGCCGCGACTGTCGTTCCGTTCCTGGCTGCGCGGCGGCCACACCGAACGTCCGCCGACCGTCGCCGACCTGGACTACCACCTGGGCACGCTCTTCCCGCCCGTCCGCCCGCGCGGCTGGCTGGAGCTGCGCATGATCGACGCCCAGCCCGGGGACGGCTGGATCGCCGCCACCGCGATCACCGCCACGCTGCTCGACGACCCGTGGGCCGCGGAAGCGGCCCT
>NZ_BAAHCA010001221.1:0-1204 GCF_054776295.1 Streptomyces sparsus | reverse complement strand
ACCTCCAGGTAGCACTTCAGCTTCGGCTCGGTACCGCTGGGCCGCACGATGACCCGGGCCGTCAGCTCGCCGCCGAGGCGGTAGCGCAGCCCGTCGGTCGGCGGCAGCGCGTCCGTGCCCAGCGCGAGGTCCTCGGCGGACTCCACGGTGAGCCCGGCCAGCTCGACCGGCGGGTGCTCCCGCAGTCGCCGCATGGCCGTGCCGATGACCGAGAGGTCGGAGACGCGCACCGACAACTGCCCGGTGGCGTGCAGGCCGTGCGCGACGGCCAGCTCGTCCAGCAGGCCGGTCAGCGTGCCGCCGGCGGCCTTGTGCACGGCGGCCAGCTCCGCCACCAGCAGCGCCGCGGTGACGCCGTCCTTGTCGCGCACCCCCTCGGGGTCCACGCAGTAGCCGAGCGCCTCCTCGTAGCCGTACGCGAGGCCGGGCACCCGGGCGATCCACTTGAAGCCGGTCAGGGTCTCCTCGTAGCCCAGCCCGGCGGCGTCGGCGATCCGGCCCAGCAGGCTGGAGGAGACGATCGACTCGGCGAACGTGCCCCTCGCGCCGCGGCTGACCAGGTGCGCCGCGAGCAGCGCGCCGACCTCGTCGGCGTGCAGCATGCGCCACCCGGTCTCCGAGCCCGGGTCGGGCACGGCCACCGCGCACCGGTCGGCGTCGGGGTCGTTGGCGATGACCAGGTCCGGTTCGGCCCGGCGGGCCGTCGCGAAGGCCAGGTCCATCGCCCCGGGCTCCTCCGGGTTGGGGAAGGCGACCGTGGGGAAGTCCGGGTCCGGCTCGGCCTGCTCGGCGACCGGCACCGGCGCCGGGAAACCCGCCCGGGTGAAGGCCGCGGCCAAGGTGTCGCCGCCGACGCCGTGCAGCGCGGTGTGCACCACGCGCAGGTCCCGGGGTGTTCCGTCGGTCAGCACGGTCACCGCCCGTTCGAGGTAGGCCTCGACCAGGTCCTCACCGAGCACCTCCCAGCCCGACTCGGCACGCGGTACGTCGGTGAGCGAGCCGATCGCGGCGATCTGGGCGGCGATGTCGGTGTCGGCCGGCGGCACGATCTGCGAACCCGAGCCGAGGTACACCTTGTACCCGTTGTCCTGCGGCGGGTTGTGGCTCGCGGTGACCATGACGCCGGCCACCGCGCCCAGGTGCCGGATGGCGAAGGCCAGGACCGGCGTCGGCAGCGGCCGGGGCAGCAGCGCCGCGCGCAGCC
>NZ_BAAHCA010001220.1:0-1206 GCF_054776295.1 Streptomyces sparsus | reverse complement strand
GGGCCCGGGTGGTCCAGGCGGCGCGCTCCGGCTCCTGGGTGCCGTACGCCCAGAACAGCTGGGCCGCGGCCCGCACGTCCGGGGTCCAGCGCAGCAGGTCCGCGTCCTGGTGCAGGGCCAGCACGGTCCGCAGGACGACCACCGCGTCGTGGTCGTGCACGCCGCGGTCGTAGCCCTCGTCGTAGGCGGCCTCGGCGCGGGCCCGGACCAGCGCGGTGAGGCCGTCGTCGGTCGCGGCGGCGGCGCGCAGCGCCTCGGTGCCGGTGGTGGCGAGCACCGTCGCCGCCAGGTGCTCGGCGCGGTAGACGTCGGGTGACTCCGAGACGAGCGGCTGGTCCCAGAACTCGCGGGTGCCGTCGAACACGCCGTCGCGTACCGGTGCCCGGTAGTCGGTGCCGGTCACGGCGAAGGCGAGCCCGCCGTCCTGCGGGACCAGGGTCAGGTCGATGGGCTGGGTGTTGACGGCGAACCGGTGCCGGCCGAAGCGCACGGTGCCCTCGGCGTCGTACAGGTCGGCGCGGTCGCGCAGCGTCCTGGCAGCCTCCTGGCGGGCGGCCTTGAGCCGGCCGTCGAGCTCGCCGGAGCGCACGGTGTCACCGAGTGACTTCAGCTCCTCGGCGGTGCCGCGCACCCTGGCGACCAGCGGGTCGGTGGCGAAGTAGGCGTTGACCTCGTCGAGGGTGCCCAGCGCGGCGGACCGGCGGGTCACGGTGGCCAGGACGCGGTCGGCGGACTCGGCGAGCCGCTCGGCGTGCCGGGCGCGTTCGTCGAGCTGGGACTGCTTGCGCGCCGAGAAGGTCTCGTAGATCTCCTCGCGCTGCTCGGTGAGGCGGGCCAGGTAGTCGTCGAAGGTGCCGAACCGCGACTCCAGGTTCTCCAGTTGCAGCAGCAGCCGACCGAGCTGCTCGTCGCACTCCTCGGGCGTGCCGGAGGCGGCGAGCGCTCCGGCGACGGCCTGGCCGAGCAGGGTGAACTCGGCGGCGAACTCGGCGCGGCCCTCCCGTTCGAGCAGTTCGCGGCGGCGGCCGTCCAGCACCGCGCGGGCCCGGTTGACGGCGCCCATGACCTCACCGATGCGCTCCAGCAGGTCGGTGCGGACGGTGGCGTCGGTGATGTCCTGGCCGCCGACGACGTCGGTGACGGTCCGCAGGCCCTCGGCGTGCTCGGCGATGGCTTCGCCGAGCGGTCCGGCGTCGGCGACGGTGG
>NZ_BAAHCA010001219.1:945-1208 GCF_054776295.1 Streptomyces sparsus | reverse complement strand
CGGAACTCCACGCCGGCCCGTTCCGCGGCCGTCACCAGCGCCGCCGCCAGCAGGCGCGGATCGATCTGGTGGTCACCGTCCACCCGCAGCCCGCCGCGCACGCCGGGGGCCAGCATCGGCTCCAGCCGCCGGCACTCGCGTCCGCTCAGCCACTGCGCCTCCAGCCCGCAGCGCTGCTGGAGCGCGTGCAGCTCCCGCAGGTGCGCGCGGTCGTCGGCGTCCAGCGCGACGGCCAGCGTGCCGCAGGTCCGGTAGTCGAGGGG
>NZ_BAAHCA010001219.1:0-846 GCF_054776295.1 Streptomyces sparsus | reverse complement strand
CCTGCCGCTCGCCTCGGTGAGTTCCGCCGCGAAGTCCGGGTAGCGCCTCGCCGACGCCAGGTTGAGGGAGAGCAGCGTCTCCTCGCCGTAGTGCAGCTCCGTGACCGCCGCGAGCATGCCGGCCGCGACCTGCGCGGCGCCGCCTCCCGGCGCGGGATCCACCACCGTGACGCGCATGCCGCGCTGTGCCGCCCGCCACGCCGTGACGAGGCCGATGACCCCGCCGCCGACTGTCACCACACGCATCGGACCACCCCTTCTCCCTTCGCCGGCATGACCCGGATCAGGTTCATAACGGTCGGAGGCCGCCAGCCTCCCTCTCAGCCCGGTACGGCCGGGCTCCCGCGAGTGCATTCGCGCCTTCACCCTACTGCCCGGCACCGCGCCGCCCGAAGGGAGTGCCGCGCCCGCACCCACCGGGACCGGCCGCCGGTGCGACCACCGGTCCACCGCCCGCTCCCGTGCAGCAATTAGAGTGACCGGGTGACCTCACGCAGCGAGCAGAGCCACCAGCGGGTCGTGATCGTCGGCGCGGGCATGGCCGGGGTGCAGACGGCCGTCCAGCTCCGCGAACAGGGCTGGGGCGGCTCCGTCACCCTGATCGGCGCCGAGCCGCACCGGCCCTACGACCGGCCGCCGCTGTCCAAGGCCGTGCTCAACGGCAAGGCACCGGACTCCGCGTTCGACCTCGACTACGCCGCCCTCGGCATCGACCTGCGGCTCGGCACGCGGGCCACCGTGCTGGACGCGGCCGGCCGGCTGCTCCGCACCACCGACGGGCCGCTGCCCTACGACCGGCTGGTGCTCGCGACCGGCGCCGACGCGACGGAGCTGCCCGGAGCTGCC
>NZ_BAAHCA010001218.1:0-1210 GCF_054776295.1 Streptomyces sparsus | reverse complement strand
GGGCGTCGATCCAGTGCCGGCGGCGCTCGAAGGCGTATCCGGGCAGCGGCACGCGCCGCGGGGGTCGCCGCGGCTGTTCGCCGAGCGTCAGGTCGGCGGGTACGCCGGCGCTCCACAGCCGTCCCACGGCGTCCGCGAGTACCTGGCCGTCGGGGCTCTCCGCCTTGGCGTGCCGCATGGTCGGCACGGTGACGACCGGTTCGGGTTCCAGTCGGGCGCGGGCCAGCTTGGCCAGCACGTCACCGGGGCCGATCTCCACCAGCAGCGGTTTGCCGCGCTGCCAGAGCGTCGCGACGCCGTCGGCGAAGCGCACGGTCCGGCGGGTCTGCTCGACCCAGTGCCGGCGGCTGGTGGCCTGCTCGTCGGTGGCCCAGGTGCCCGTCACGTTGGTGACGTACGGGATGCGCGGCGGGTGCAGCGTGACGGTGCGGAGCGCCTCGTCGAAGGTGCCCAGCACGGGGTCGAGCACGTGGGAGTGGGCCGCCGCCGGCATGCGCAGCCGCCGGTACGTCACGCCGTCCGCGTGCAGCCGCCGCTCCAGGTCGGCGACGGCCGGCTCCCGCCCGGCGACGGTGCACGCCGCAGGTCCGTTGACGGCCGCCGTCGACAGCTCGTCGGTCAGGTAGCCGGCCAACTCCTTCTCGTTCAGGGCGACTCCGACGGTGGCGCCGCCGGCCGAGGCGATGAGCCGCACCCGTTCCGCGACGAGCGGCAGCATCTCCTCCAGTGACAGCACTCCTGCCAGGCAGGCCGCGGTGTACTCGCCGAGGGAGTGGCCGATCAGGGCGTCCGGTCGCACCCCGAACTCCATCAGGGTGGTGGCGAGGGCGTACTCGGTGACGACCAGGGCCAGGAAGGCGTCGGTGCCGGCCGGATCGGCGTGCTCGTACAGCGCGGTGCGCAGGTCACGCCCCAGCTCGGGCGTGAGGATGCGTGCGCAGTGGTCGACGGTGTCCCGGAACACCGGTATCTCGCTGTGGAGTTCGGCGCCCATGCCGACGTACTGGGTGCCGCCGCCGGGCAGCAGGAACGCCACCGGTGGCTTCTCACCGTCGTGCACATCGAGGCCGGCGGGCAGCGGGTTCCGCAGGGCGCGCGCGGCGTCCGCGGTGGTCCGTGCGGCCACCGCCGTGCGGTGGGGGAGCGCGGGGCGGAAGGTGCGCAGCGAGTACGCGACGTCGACCGGGTCCAGGTCGGGGTGGGCTTCGAG
>NZ_BAAHCA010001217.1:0-1212 GCF_054776295.1 Streptomyces sparsus | reverse complement strand
CGTGCCCCTGCGGCGTCATGGGGCCGGTGCGCTTCCGAAACGGCATCCGTCCCCTGCCCGGGCCGCGTCAGGGCAGGAGGTCGAGCACCTCGCGGACGGGGCGGCGGGGGGTGCGCGGGCCCTGCGGGCCGTAGCCCAGGCGCAGCACCATCTGCACCGGCCCGGAGCCGGTCATCGGGTCGCGGAGCGGCCAGCGCAGGTCCGTCCATTCCAGCGCCTGGGTGACGAACGAGCTCGCCAGTCCTGTGGTGGTCGCCAGCAGCAGCACCCGCTGCATGGCCTGGCCGGCTCGCAGCCAGTCGGCGGGCAGGTCGGTGGGCGTGCTGAGCAGCGCCAGGTGCGGGGTGGGTTCGAAGTCGGTGCTTCCCCGGTCCGCGACGGGCCGTCGGCCGGCGAAGTCGCGGACGGGGGCCTTGCCCGACCGCTGGTGCGGGCCGAACGCGTACTCGGGCACCCCGTCGGTGGCGATGTCGGCCTCGGCGGCGCCCAGCCGGGCCCAGTGGGCGATCTCGGCGCGGCGCTCGGGACTGTCGGCGTTGCGGACCTCCGCCCTGCGGGCCACCTCCATCACCCAGTCGAGGTGCCAGGCGCCGGGGAACTCCAGGGTGCCGCCCTCCTGCTCGGCGGCGGCCACCAGCGCGGTCCGGCAGTCGTCGGGGACTTCCTCGTCCAGGAAGGGGTAGCGACTGGTGTGCCGGGTGTGGACGGCTCCGTACAGTGCTCCCAACGTGTCGTCGGCGCCTCCCGGGGAGAGCCGCACGCTTGCCAGCAGTGCCGGGTCGTCCAGGTCGGGGAGCAGCCGGGTCTCGGTGTGCAGGCCCCGGTGGGCGGCCCCCACCCGCAGGTTGAGCAGTGCCGCGCCGCAGCCCAGGTGCAGGCCCCGGTCGTCCGGGTCGGTGTGCGGCAGCGCGCGGGACGGATCGGCCCGCAGCTCGAACACCGAGTCCTCGCGGTGGTGGCGGAACCGCCACGGCTGGGCGTTGTGCATCGACGGGGCCGCCGCCGCGTCCTCCGCGAGGGCCCTCACCGTGGCGTCGGTCAGCTGTGGAGTGGGCATGGTGCCTCCGCTCGGCGGTGGACGGCTCCGGGCGGCCGGGGAGGCCGGAACCGGAGGTGCCGTTCCCAGTCTGACCCAGGTGGCGACCGCCCGGGGAGGGCCGAACGTCCCGGCCGGGCAGCCGTTCGGTACACCCGCCCCGGGTCCGGGGCCCG
>NZ_BAAHCA010001216.1:0-1212 GCF_054776295.1 Streptomyces sparsus | reverse complement strand
CGGCGCACCGCCGGGGCCGGGGCTGGTCGGGGCCGGGGTCGATGGGTCAGGCGGCGGAGTTGACCCGGGTGCTGAACGGCCGCTCCAGCCGGTCGAGTTCCTCCAGGCAGCGGCCGGTGCCGAGTGCGACGCAGTCCAGCGGGTCGTCGGCGACGATGACGGGCATGCCGGTCTCCTCGACCAGTCGCTCGTCGAGGCCGTGCAGCAGCGCGCCGCCACCGGTGAGCACGATGCCGCGCTCCATGATGTCGGCGTAGAGCTCGGGCGGGCACTCGTCGAAGGTGGCGGCGACGGCGTCGACGATGGTCTTCATGGGGGCGTCGATGGCCTCCATCACGGCGTCGGTGCTCAGTTCGACGAACGCCGGCAGGCCGGTCGTCCGGTCCCGGCCACGGACGGGAATGATCGCCGTCTTGCCCAGGGCCATCTTGATGTGCTCGGCCGTGCGCTCGCCCACCGAGATGGAGTGCTCCTTCTCCACGTGGGTGGCGATCGCGGTGTCCAGCGAGTCGCCGGCCACCCGTACGGACCGGGCGGTGACCACGCCACCGAGGGAGATGACGGCGATCTCGGTGGAGCCGCCGCCGATGTCCACGACCATCGAGCCGCGCGCCTCGTGCACCGGCAGGCCGGCCCCGATGGCCGCGGCCATCGGCTCCTCCACCAGGTGCACCGACTTGGCGCCCGCCCGGGCCGCCGTCTGGAGTACCGCACGCCGCTCCACGCCCGTCACCCCGCTCGGTACGCACACGATGACCCGCGGCGCCCGGCCGCGGCCCGGGCGGGCCTTGCGGATGAACTGCCGCAGCATGCCCTCCGCGGCGTCGAAGTCCGAGATGACACCGCCCTTGAGCGGGCGCAGCGCGGTGATGGAGCCCGGCGTCCGGCCGACGGCCTCCTTCGCCTCGTGCCCGACGGCGAGCACCCTGCCGGTGGTGGAGTCCACCGCGACCACCGAGGGTTCGTTCAGCACCACGCCACGACCCCGTGCGTACACCAGTGTGTTCGCGGTGCCCAGATCTATTCCGATGTCCCGGGAACTGAACGACGTGCTTCTGGCCATACCCTGACCTGCTGCTTTCATCAGTTTGTCGGAGATGCCCTTCCCCGGCAGCATAACCAGCCCCGCAGGCCGGACGCCCGGCGCGGACCGTCGAGCACACCCCCCGGAAGCCGCCGTCCCACACCGCCCCCGGCGCCGGGCCGCCACGG
>NZ_BAAHCA010001215.1:0-1214 GCF_054776295.1 Streptomyces sparsus | reverse complement strand
GGGCACGGCGGCACCCGCCGCGAGTACGTGACCGCCCGCGGACAGCGCGACGCAGGCCGCGGTGAACACCGCGGCCCTCAGCACTCGCAGGTCGGCGCCGGCACGCGCGACGGGCTCGGTCATGGCGGCCACATCATCTCACCACCACGTCCCGCCGTACACGGCGGAGGTGGACGGCGGCGGAGGGCGGCGGCCGGTGCCGAGGGACCGACGCGGTGGCGGACACGCCGACGTGCCGGACCGCCGCTGACGGCGGACCGGTATCGCACGGCGGGTATCAGGGCATCCGCCGAATGAGCGGTGTGACGTCAACATCATGCTTACTGTCCGCTGAGGGGGGCAATACGTATCGGTATGTCGAGCCTCGGTATGTCGACCGCAGCCAGGAGGCTGGAGCATGAGCATCTGGTGGACTCTGCACTTGCGGCGTGACGCTGCGAGCGTTCCGCTCGCCCGTCGCCTGCTGCTCGGCACGATGGAGACGGCCGGGGTGGAGGCCGACATCGCGTACGAGTTGTCCGTGGCCCTGTCGGAGGCGTGCGCCAACGCCGTGGAACACGGCGGGGGAGCGGGACACGACGAGGACTACCGGGTCACCGCCTACCTCAACGGCGACATGTGCCGGATCGAAGTGACCGATCACGGCCCGGGGTTCCCTCTCGACCCGCCCGGTCCCGGCGAGTGCGGCCCCCGCCCGGTCGCCGTCGCGGCCGGCCGGGGCGGGACGGCGCGGGAGGACACCGCGCAACGCGCCGCCCGGGCAACGGAGTCCGGCCTCGCGCCGGAGCCGGGTCTCGCCATGGAGTCCGATGTGGTTTGCGAGGGTGGCCCGGTGGCCGACGGGGATTCCGAACCGGAGAGCGGTCGCGGCCTGTTCCTGATCCGCGCGCTCGCCGACCACGTCAGGTTCCGCAGCCAGCCGGGCAGCGGCGCATCGGTCAGCTTCGACAAGATCCTCAAGTGGCGTGAGGACGCCCTGCTGAAGGCCGTCTGACACGACATCCGCCCTTCCGGCCACAGCAGTTCCTCCTCCACGACGATCGCTCTTCCACGGCAGCCTGCCCACTCGGCAGGCTGCCGTCGACTTCTCGGACGCGCCAACACCCCGGGCAGTGAGGGGCGTCGGTCCCAGAGGTGCGGCAGTCTGTCCGCCCCCGCAGGCCGATGCACCGGCCGCGGAACGAGCCCCGCCGCCGGGACGGGGCCGGGACGCG
>NZ_BAAHCA010001214.1:0-1218 GCF_054776295.1 Streptomyces sparsus | reverse complement strand
CCGCTTCCGCCGCCGGCGCGATGGGCACGGCGGCGGGTCGAGCGGACCGCGATCCGCGCTCGTCGGCGGCCGACCGTCCCGTCACCCTTTGCACACGCGTGCTCACCCATGCCCGGTAATCCCCGCAGTGCCACCCGTACGAATGAAACGTCACAGCACCAGTGGTTCGGCAGCGCGTACGAAAACTAGCGTCGTCGCCGGAGGTGATCGCACGATGACAGCCTGTGCGATGGAGACGTCCGCCGACGGCGGCGGAATTTCGGTGACCGGCCGGTGCACGATCTCGGCCGACGGTTCCTACGCGGCCCGACTCACCACCTCGGGCGGCGACTGCTGGTACCCCGAGCGCTGGACGCTGGACGGTCCGGAGCCCTACGCGGTGGCCCTGCCCGGCCACCAGCCGGAGGAGCCGGACAGCGAGGTGCTGCCGCTGGCCGACGGCCGGGTGCTGCTCGTCCGCCGCACCGGGCAGCTGTACCGGCCGGTGCTGCTCTACCCGACGGGCGGCGGCACCGGCGAGGTCCCGCTCGGCACCCTGGAGTGCGAACGGCTGTCGCTGCTGCCACCGGCCCCGGACGGGCTCACCGGCTACGCCCTGGCCCGCGGCCCCCGCTCCACCACGGTCTGGCGGCTGACCGGCGGTGCCTTCGGCCCCGAACCGGTGGCGACGCTGTCCGGGTGGTGCTCGGGCGGGGTCTGGCTGGACCGGGAGGGGCGGCTGCTGGCCCTGGACCGCATGGACGAACAGGGCCTGGTCAAGACGGTCACCGTGGACCTGGGAGGCGGCGGGCAGGTCAACCCGCTGCTGGAGATCACCGAGGACAGCAACGACCGGCTGCTGATCGCCGACCCGGACAGCGGGCTGCTCCTGCTGCGGTCGGACGCACCGGGCACCGACCGGGTGGGCTGGGGCGTCCTGGGCAGCCGGCTGCCGGTGCGCTTCCCGGAGGCGCTGCACCCGTGCGACGTCACGGTCACCCCCTTCGCGGTGCAGCCGGGCCAGGTGCTGACGCCGGAGAACTGCTCGGTGGCGCTGCGGGTGGACGGGCCGAACGGCACCTGGGCGGCGGTGTGGCAGCCGGACCGCCGCGAGCTCGTCCACCTCTCGGCGCCGCCCGGCTGGCTTCCCGGCACCGGTCTGCTCACCGCCGGCGGTGAGCTGCGGCTGCCGCACTCGACCCCGCACACGCCGTGCGGACTGGCCCGTGTGGAGCCGCT
>NZ_BAAHCA010001213.1:0-1220 GCF_054776295.1 Streptomyces sparsus | reverse complement strand
CCGCCCGCCCCGCGAACGTGCAGCGGGGCGGGCGGACCTTGGCGTTGTGCGGGCACGTGCGGCGGCCGGTCAGTAGGCCACCGGCCAACCCCCTTGCCAGGACAGCAGGTTGACGCCCAGCTTGAACCGGCCGCCGTCCTGGCCGTCGTAGTAGTGGTACACGAGCAGGTCACCGTCGGAGTCCGGCATCACTGACTGGCCGCCGGGGCCCACCACCCTGCCGTGGGACTCCAGTACGGGCGTGCCGCCGCCGTTCATCAGCGGCACTCCCGCACGGTCGGTGTAGGGGCCGGTGGGCCGCGACGAGCGGCCCACCTTGATCTTGTAGGTGGACGACGTGCCCTCGCAGCAGATGTCGTAGGAGGCGAACAGGTAGTAGGAACCGTTGCGTTTGACGACGTACGGCGCCTCGACCGCCTTCGAACCGCTCGGCCGGGAGGCCAGCGAGTGGCGCCTGGTGTCGCCGGGGTGCTGCTTGCCGGTCGACGGGTCGAGCCGGATCATCTTGATGCCGGTCCACCACGACCCGAAGGACAGCCACCAGGACCCGTCGTCGTCGACGAAGAGGTTCGGGTCGATGGCGTTGTGGTCCGAGGACGCCTGCGTGGAGTGGACGATCCCGCGGTCGGTCCAACTGCCCGGCTGCCCGGTGGTGGACGTGGCCAGGCCGATCGCGGAGGTGTTGGAGCCGAAGCTGGAGACGGAGTAGTACATCAGGTACCGGCCGCCGTGGTGGGAGATGTCGGGCGCCCACGCCTCGGGCACCGACGAGTACCGGCTCCACCAGCCCGGCCGGGTGGGGAACGCGTCACCGCTGCGGGTGAAGGCCGTCCGGTCGGTGGAGGTCCGCAGGTTGATCCCGCCGCCGGTGGAGGCGAGCAGGTAGCGGCCGGAGGAGTCCCGGAGCATCGCGGGGTCGTGGACGACGATGTCCCCGGTGACGTGCCCGGGGCCGGGGTAGGCGGCGGCGGTGTGGGGGACGAGGGCGAGCAGGGCGGCGGCGAGCGCCACGGCAAGCAGCCCGCGGCGGCGACCGACGGATGTGCGGCGTGCGCCGGGGCGGGTCGGGCCGCGGTGGTGGGGGAGTCGGGTCGTCGTGCTCATGGGTTCTCTCCTTCGTACGCCTGGGGGTGCGGGAAGGGGGTCGCCGGCGTGGTGACCGGCGAGGGGTCCCGGTTGTCGCGGGGCCGCTGACGAGGGCCGTCGACGCGGGACGGTCG
>NZ_BAAHCA010001212.1:0-1221 GCF_054776295.1 Streptomyces sparsus | reverse complement strand
GGCGGCGACCCGGCGAAGCCGGCCGGGAAGGCCGCTCTGGGCACCCGCTGGGCGCGGTTCGTCCTGCGCCGCCCGGTGGCCGTGCTGCTGGTCGCCGCGGTCGGCCTGGGAGTGATCGCGGTACCCGCCACCCAGCTCGAACTGGGCATGCCCGACGAGGGCGCCCGCTCCACCGACACCACCCAGCGCCGCGCCTACGACATGGTCTCCGAGAGCTTCGGCCCGGGCGCCAACGGCCCGCTGCTGGTGGTGGTCGACGCCGAGGGCAGCGACGACCCCCAGGCCGCGGCCCAGCGGGTCAGCCGGGAACTGGGTGAGCTGGACGGTGTCGCCCAGGTGACGCCCCCCAGGTTCAACGAGGCGGCGGACACCGCCATGCTGACCGTCGTACCGACCGCCGGACCCAGCAGCACCAAGACCGAGCAGCTGGTGCACGACATCCGGGACACCGCGCCCGGGATCCGGCAGGACACCGGCGCGGACACCCTGGTCACCGGCGCCACCGCGATGAACATCGACTTCTCCGAGAAGCTCAACGACGCGCTGGTGCCCTACCTGGCACTGGTCGTGGGGCTCGCCTTCCTCCTGCTGATGGTCGTCTTCCGGTCGATCCTGGTTCCGCTCAAGGCCGCGCTGGGCTTCCTGCTCTCGGTGGTCGCCGCGCTCGGTGCCGTCGTCGCGGTCTTCCAGTGGGGCTGGCTCGCCGAGCTGCTGGGCGTGGCACAGACCGGGCCGATCGTCAGCATGGCGCCCATCTTCCTGATCGGTGTCGTGTTCGGCCTCGCGATGGACTACGAGGTCTTTCTCGTGACGCGGATGCGTGAGGCGTACGTGCACGGCGAGACGCCCCGGGAGGCCGTCGTCACCGGTTTCACCCACGGGGCTCGGGTGGTGACCGCGGCCGCGATCATCATGGTCAGCGTGTTCGCCGGCTTCGTCGGCTCGAACGACCCGATGATCAAGATGATGGGCTTCGGCCTCGCGATCGCCGTCTTCTTCGACGCGTTCATCGTCCGTATGGCCATCGTGCCCGCCGTGCTCGGATTGCTCGGCCGTGCCGCCTGGTGGCTGCCGCGCTGGCTGGACCGGGCGCTGCCGTCCGTCGACGTGGAGGGCGAGCGGCTCAAGCCCGCCCCCGAGGCCGAACAGCCGGCGGAGGTCGGCGCCGGCCGCAGCTGACCGGCCGGACCCCGGCAGACCGCAGGCCGTCCCGCACACGTG
>NZ_BAAHCA010001211.1:0-1222 GCF_054776295.1 Streptomyces sparsus | reverse complement strand
AGCGCCGCTCCGGGTGGCCGTGCCGGCCTCGGCGGCGGCCCGGTCGGCCTCGGCGAGGGCTGCGTCGGCCCGGCCGATCGCCTCGGCAAGGGGGACGTCACCCGCCAGGAGGTCCCGCACCTGGGAGAGTGCCTTCTCGTCACCGACCGCCTTGAGCTTCTCCGGCAGCCACTTGGCGTTGAAGTACCACTCGCCGCCCACCGTCACCCTGGCGTGCAGTGCGTGCAGTGCCGCTTCCCTGGCTCTCACCCGTGCCAACCGGGGGTTGCTGCCGGCGAGCCAGCCGGCTGCCGTGCGGCAGCGCAGCGACTCCGTCACCCACCAGCGGGCCAGGACGTCACCCAGCCACGGTCCGCGCAGTTCCTCCAGCCACGACCGCCACGGTTCCGCGCCCTTGAGCGGCAGCCCGAGGGCCAGTCGGCTCACGGTGTTCAGGGAGCGGCGGTGGTGGTTCCAGCCGGAGCTGCCGACGGTATCGGTCTGCGGCCACCGCGACGCGGCGTCCGGCGTCGCAAGTTCCGCGGCGACGGCCCGGACCGCTGCCGCCTCCCGCACGGTCACGTCGATGAGGGTGCCGAATCGGTGGGAGGTGATGGGCATCCGGGTGATCCGGCCGTGGTCGACGAGGACCAGCAGGTCGAGGTCGCTGCGGTGGGTGCCGAAGCCGGCGAGCACGGACCCGGCCGCCACCGCCAGCAAGGGCTCGCCGTGTCCCTGGTCGGCCTCACCGAGCAGGTCGTCGAAGGTGAAGGAACGGGCCGCCAGGAACGCGTCGAGCCGCGCGCGCAGTGCGGTGTCCGTTCCGAACGCCGTCTTGGGTGGTGCTGTCGACAACGACTGCCTCCTCGGTCATGGGGCACACGCCAGGCCGCTGCTCGTGCCGCAGCGCCGCGACCTCATCCTGGGCCGTCGGCGCGAGGCGGCGTATCCGGTGTTCCACTGCCCGAAACGCCGGCGCACTCCGGTGCCTGCGCTGTGCCTAAAGTCCCTTTCCAGCAAGGCCGTTCATCGGTCGGGCGCCGTTGAGTCATCACCCACCACATCGTCCGCAGGACGCACAGTGATGCACGACAGCGGTCCCTTCCGAGCGTCGCGGGTTCTCGCACACCCCGCGGCGGGGCTCCTCTCGGGCCGGGACGGCCGGCGCACTCCGCGCTTGCCGCCGGCCGGCGTGGAGTACCAGCGGGGCGTGCCGTCCGGCACCGCTCCCGGGTGCGCGGCG
>NZ_BAAHCA010001210.1:0-1224 GCF_054776295.1 Streptomyces sparsus | reverse complement strand
CTCCGGCGCCGGCCGGGAGCGCGACCGCCTGGCGGACGGCAGGGTGCCGGGCTGCCCCGGCCGCCACCGAGGCGGCGGGGTCGGGACCTTCGGAAGCCCGGGGAACGGACATCGGATCAAACCTCCGTGGGATGCGGGGACGACGACGGGGTCTGTCCGGGTCAGGCGAACGACCACAGGTGGTCGTCCCCGTCCGAGCAGGTGAACAGCATCAGCTTGGCGCCCCGGCCACCGGCACCGTCCTCACCCTGGACGTCCAGGCACAGGCCTTTGCTCGCGTGGTTGCGGATCCAGAAGGCGCCGTTCGCCCGCTTGTCCAGGTACCACATCTGGTTGTCTCCCGAGCCCGGTCGGCAGTGGTACTCGTAGACCCGCGTGTGGACGGGCTTGCCTCCGAAGTCAGGAAGGTCGGCACAGTAGTCGTCCTTGCTGTTCCGGATCGTGAAGAGGTCGGCGCCACCGGGGCCCGCGCCCTTCTGGTTGACCACCAGATCCCACAGTTGGTTGTCACCGTTCGTACCGTTGCAGGTGAACTGTTCGACCGAGCCGTTGATCTTGCCCTTCCCGTAGTTGGGGATGTCCACGCAGAGCCCGGTCACCCGGTTCTTGATCAGGACGCCCGTCGCCGTCGAGAAGTTCGCGGACGTGGGCAGCGCGCCCCCGGCCCGTACCGGCGCGCGGCGGGCGACCGCCTTGGAGGGCGGCGACTTCTTCGCGGTCTTGGCTTCGGGCTGCTTCGGCGTGCTGCCCGCCGAGGCCTTATCGGCGTCCGCCGAGTCCCTCGCGGCCGGCGGCGGCGGAACGACGGGGGCCTTCGTCGTGGCCTTGGGCGAGGGCGTCGCGGAGGGCGAGGCGGAAACGTAACTCCCCGGTGTGCGGCCGGCCTGCACCTTGTCGAGGGGCAGCACGTCGGACGAGGCCGACGCGGCCGTGGGCCGGGTCCGGGTTTCTTCGCCGGTCATCCCCATGAGGAGGAGCGGCACCCCGATGAGGAGGCTGCCCCCTATGGCGGCCGCCGCGAGCAGCGGCTTGTTGGGCCGGAGGGACGGGGGTTCACCGGCGGCCGCCGTCGCCGAGGGCGGCCCCGTCATGCCGTCGGCCCCTGCCGCTGCCACGGCATCCCCCTCCCGATCGGCGGCGGAGGCGGACGCCGTGGCACCCGCCGTGGCATCGGGCGTGGTGCCGCCTGGGGCTGCTCGTTGGCTGCGGTCGACTGGGCAGCTG
>NZ_BAAHCA010001209.1:0-1225 GCF_054776295.1 Streptomyces sparsus | reverse complement strand
CTCCATCGCGGGCGGCGGCGCGGGCGACGGCAGCGGGCCCTTCGTGCCGGGCGGCGGCTTGAGCATCTCCGGCAGTTCGATGCCGCCGACGAAGCCGCTCACCTCACCACCGCTGCCCTGCGGGAACGGGCTGGAGTCGCCGCGCCACCACTGCGGGTCGCTCTCACCGGGCGTCAACTCGTCCAGCCCGGCCAGGTGCGGTGGTGAGCCGCCGGTGCTCGGCGGGGCCTGCGGCACCGACGGGCCCCTGCCGCGGCTCGGCGCCCGCTGCTCGGGCAGCGGCGAACCACCGCCCCCACCGGCCGCGGCAACCACGTCCTCGGGTCTGCCCAGCCGTTTCAGGATCTTGCGCACCGCCGCGGGGGACTCGCCCCCGCCCTCGGCGGCCGCCCGTTCACTCTGGATGCCCGCTCGCAGTTCCCCCACCAGCCGCGCCCGTTCGGCAGCCGTCATCGGCGTGCTGTGCGCCAAGTCCCCGACGCGGCTCAGGTAGTCGAACACGAGCTGTTCGCTCTCGATCCCCACACAGCGACCGTATCGTGCCGCGCCCGGTACCGTGGGTGGGATGACCAGCGAGACCGGCTCTCCGCGCACTCTCGCCGACGAGCTGCGCACCCAGCCAGACGAGGCGCTCGCCGCGTTGCTCAGGGCACGGCCCGACCTGCTCTCGCCGGTGCCCGGTGACCTCACGCAGCTCGCCACCCGCGCCGGCACCAGGGCCTCCGTGGTGCGGGCCGTGGAACGACTGGACCGGTTCGCGCTCCAGACCGCGCAGGCCCTCGCGGTGGCGCCCGAGCCCTGCGACCTGTCCACGCTCGCCGCGCTGCTGCCCGGCGGCGAGCGGGAACTGCCCACCGCCGTGGCCGCCCTGCGCGGCCAGGCCCTGGTGTGGGGCGGTGACCGGCTGCGGCTGGTGCGCACCGCCCGGGAGTTGCTGTCCCCGTCGAACGGCAACTCCTCCGCCACCGGTCTGGGCCCGTCCCTGGCCGAGGCGGTCGCGGGCACCTCACCCGGACGCCTCCAGGAACTCGTCACCGCCTGCGGCCTGCCCGCCACCCACGATCCGGTGAGCGCCGTCGCGGCCCTGACCGCCCTGTTCACCGACCGCCCCCGGATGGACGCGCTGCTCGCCGCGGCGCCGCCCGAGGCGACCGCGATGCTGGAGAAGCTGGTCTGGGGCCCGCCCTACGGCACGGTCGCGACAGCGCCCGGCCCGGGGAGCGGG
>NZ_BAAHCA010001208.1:0-1229 GCF_054776295.1 Streptomyces sparsus | reverse complement strand
CTCGGTGACCGGGCGGCGTGCGCAGAAGCACTCGGCCGCGCACGGGCGTTGTTCGCCCGCGGCCCCTCGGACGCGGATCCGGAGTGGATGACGTTCTTCGGCGAGGCGGAACTGGCGGGACTGGAGGCGCAGTGCTGGGCGGCGCTGGGCGACTGGCGGCTCGCCGCCCGCTGGGCCCGCCGGGCCGTCGCCCTGCAACCCCCGCATTTCGCGCGCAACACTGCCCTGTTCACGGCCGAGTTGGCCGGCGACCTGGCGGGCGCGGGCGCGGCGGAGGAAGACGCGGCGGAAGCCATCCGGGCGTTGGACCTGCTGGCGGACGTGCAGTCGTCCCGGATCAGCACGATGCTCGCGGCCACCGCCCGCCGGCTCGCTCCGCACCGCGGTGAGCCGGCGGTGGACACCTTTCTCCACCGGATGTCCGCCCGCCGCACCGCCTGACGTCCGTCCTTCACCGCACCGGGGGCGGCGGCGTCGACCGGCGTCACCCCGCGTCAGTCGGCGTCCCGCGTCAGTCGGCGCCTTCGAGGTGGCCGGTGTCGTTCCACCGCTCGATGGCCGGCTCCCCGTACGCCCAGCCCAGTTCGGAGAGCGAGGCCGGCGCGAGCCGCAGCCGGGCGGCGAAGGAGGCGTCCAGGCCGAGCCAGCGGGCGCCGAGCACCCGCAGCAGGTGCCCGTGGGCGAACAGCAGCACGTCCTGCTCGACGTCGCGGGCCCAGCGCACCACCTCGTCGGCCCGGTCGGAGAGCTCCGCCAGGGACTCGCCGCCGGGCACCCCGTCCCGCCAGATCATCCAGTCGTCCCCGGCCCGCTCCTTGATCTGCTCCGGGCTGAGCCCCTCGTAGCCGCCGTAGTCCCGTTCCATCAGGGCGTCCCAGCGCTCCGCCCGGCCGCTGCCGAACCCGGCCAGCTCGCAGGTCTCCTCGGCCCGCACCAGCGGGCTGGTCCGCACCCGGGCGTCCGCCAGCCCCGACCAGGGCGCGCGGTGCAGCCGCTCACCGAGCAGCTTCGCCATCCGGCGGCCGCCGTCGAGCAGCGGCACGTCCGTACGTCCGGTGTGCCGGCCCAGTCGGGACCAGGCCGTCTCGCCGTGCCGGACCAACAGGATGCGCGCTGACATGCGGGGCTCTCCTCGCAGCGGGGAAGTTTCGTGCCCGACCATCATCGCGCAGCGCCCCGCGGTCCGCGGCGGCGGCCGTCACCGGTCCCGCGCGGGCGGCCGTCTCCGG
>NZ_BAAHCA010001207.1:0-1230 GCF_054776295.1 Streptomyces sparsus | reverse complement strand
GATCGCGGGCGCCAGCGGGCGGCCCGAGCCCGCGGCCGCCAGCACCAGGCGGGACAGCTCGCGGTGTGCGGGCTCGGCGGGTGCCGCCTTCTCCAACGAGAGCAGGCTCTCCTCCACCAGCGCGTCGATCTTGTCCTCCACGGCGTCCAGCGCGCCGAGCACCGTCACCACCTCCCGGTAGCGCTCCAGGCCCTCCTCGGTCAGGTCCCGGTCGCCCGAGGACGTGCGCAGCACGCCGAGGGCCGCCCTGTCGCCGGACTGCCGGGCCAACTCCTCGGCCACCGCCACCAGATACGTCACTTTGCCATCCCGTACGTCGTCACCCGACGGTTTGCCCGTCCGGTCCGGATCGCCGAACACGCCCAGCACGTCGTCCCGCAGTTGGAATGCGAGGCCCACACTTCGGGCGGCCGACTCCAGGTCGTCGCGCATGGCCGGCGGGGCGCCGCCCAGTGCCGCGCCCAGGCCCAGCGGCCGTTCGACCGTGTACGCCGCGCTCTTGAGGTACGCCACGCGCAGTGCGCGTTCGGCGCACACCTCCCGGGCCGCCTGCGTACGCACGTCCAGGTACTGGCCGGCGACCATCTCCAGGCGCATCGCCCGCCACAGCGCCCGGACCTCGCGGGCGACCGGGGCGGGCAGCACGGTGTCGGCGACGACCTCGGCGGGAATCACCGGCAGGCTCTGCTCGGAGAGCATCTCGCGCAGCGGATCGATGATCCGCGACTCGGCGAAACCCGGGCAGACCGCGTTGAACCGGACGCCCTCGGAGGCCAGCGCCGGCCCCAGCGAGCGGGTGAGGCCGACCACGGCGTGCTTGTTCGCCGCGTACAGCGGATCGAGCGGCACCGCGGTCAGACCGGCCAGGGACGCCGTCGCGATGATCGCGCCGCCGCCGCGTGCCCGGATCGCGGGCAGCGCCGCGTGGGCGCCGAAGACGACGCCGTCGAGGTTGGCGCCCATGGCACGGCGGTAGCGGGCCAGGTCGAAGTCGTCACCGACACCGCAGCCCGTCGACACCCCGGCGTTGAGCACCGCGATGTCGACACCGCCGCAGCGCTCCACGGCGAAGTCCACCAGCGCGCGGTTGGCGTCGAGATCGGAGACGTCGCAGGTACGGAAGTGGCCGCCGACGCGGTCGGCCACCTCCTGGCCGCCGGCCGCGTCGAGGTCGGCCACGACGAGCTCAGCACCCGCGGCGGCCAGCGTGAGCGCGGTGGCGCGGCCCAG
>NZ_BAAHCA010001206.1:0-1233 GCF_054776295.1 Streptomyces sparsus | reverse complement strand
CCCTCGCGACGCCCGCCCCCGCCGGGCCGGGGCGTCGCGGGGAGCGGTCGTCGCTCCATGAAGCGGTTGCGGTTGTCGCTCTCGGCGTGCAGGCGGGCGACGTAGGCGGCGGCCTGGGCGCGGCGTTCCATGCCGAGCTTCGCGAGCAGGCCGGAGATGTGGTTCTTGACCGTCTTCTCGGCGAGGTGCAGCCGTTCGCCGATCGCCCGGTTGGTCAGCCCCTCGCCGATCAGCTCCAGGATTCTGCGTTCCTGCTCGGTGAGGCGGCCGGGCCGCGCGTCGGGCGGCGGCCGGGTGCCGGCCCGCAGGGGTGTCCCTCCCGGGCCCTGCCGGATCCCGGCCGGGGGTTCCAGCAGCGAGCGTCCCGCGGCGACGTCGCGGACGGCGGCCAGCAGCTCACCGCCCCGGATCGCCTTGAGCACGCACCCGGAGGCGCCGGCCAGGAAGGCGTCGAGCAGCAGCGTGTCGTCGACGTAGGACGTCAGCATGAGGCAGCGGACGTCCGGGTGCCGGGAGCGGATCTCCCGGCACACCTCGATGCCGCTGCCGTCCGGCAGCCGTACGTCGAGGACCGCGACGTCGGGCCGGGCCCGCGGGACGCGCTCCAGGGCCTCGGCCGCGGTGCCGGCCTCCCCGACGACCGTGAGGTCCGGTTCCACGGCCAGCGTCTCGTGCACGCCACGCCGGACGATCTCGTGATCGTCCAGCAGGAATACCCTGATATTTCGCTCTACGCGCACATATGCAAGTCTCACATACTGACCCCCCGGTTGCTCTTCCCGTGGAAGTGCCCCCCGGGATAACGTGCGCTTGTCCTTCAGGCTTGCAAGGCTGTGACCAGTGACGTTTCCGGCTTTCGCGATTTACTTGGATTTCCAAGGAAAATTGCAGGTCAGGACGTTTTCACACACGTGTGGAGTTACTGGGTAACGTGCTGTCCAGCGGGCCGTCGAACGGGACACTGTCACCGCTCGGTCCGTCCGCGCCGCACCCACCCCGTGCGCCGCAGCGGCGCCGGGCGAGCCGCACTGGCTCATCCGGAAGACCCCGGGGGCCGGACAGACGGAGGAGCACTCGTGACCGTGGAAAGCACTGCTGCGCGCGACAAGGCGCGCCGCGGCAGCACACAAGGCACAGCGGCGGAGCAGTCGGCCGACGCGTCGGCGCAGGCACCGGCGAAGGGGCCGACCCGGAAGCCGGCCCGGTCAGCCGCCAAGCCCGCGGCGAAGTCCG
>NZ_BAAHCA010001205.1:0-1238 GCF_054776295.1 Streptomyces sparsus | reverse complement strand
GGCCGCAGCGAGCCGGGCGGGGTGCCGCACCGGGCGGTGGCCGACTTCGCCGAGCGTTACGCCGAGCGGGGCCGGTGCCCCGCCGACGACCGACTAGGAGCCCTGTGATGCCGCAGCAGGACCGTACCTACCCGCAGCAGGACCGCACGTCCCCCCGGCCGTCCGACACCCGAACGCCGGGCGTCCACCCCACCGACGCCCACCCCACCGACGCTCGCCCCACCGACGCCTACCCCACCGACGCTCGCCCCACCGGCTCCTGGACGTCCGGCGAGCCGGCCTCGACGCGGGACCGGGCCCACGCCGCGCTGGTCGAGGCGCGGGAGCGCACCCTGGCTCTCACCGACTGCCTCGACGAGGCGGAACTCATGGCGCAGCACTCGCCGCTGATGTCGCCGCTCGCGTGGGACCTGGCGCACGTCGGCAACCAGGAGGAGATCTGGCTGCTCCGGGGCGCGGGCGGCCGTCCGCCGCTGCGGCCGGACCTGGACGCCGTCTACGACGCCGTCCGCACCCCGCGGGCCGACCGGCCCGGGCTGCCGATGCTCCGCCCCGACGAAGCCCGCGCCTTTCTCCGCGAGGTGCGGGAGCGGGCGCTGGACGTGCTCGCCGGGGTGCCGCTGGAGGGGCCGCCGCTGTGCGCGGGCGGCTTCGTCTTCGGCATGGTCGCGCAGCACGAGCAGCAGCACGACGAGACGATGCTCGCCACCCACCAGCTCCGCCGCGGGCCGGCGGTGCTGGCGGACCCGCCGCCGCCCGCCGCCGATCCGGTGGCGCTGCCGCGTGAGGTGCTGGTGCCGGGCGGCCCGTTCACCATGGGCGCCACCGACGACCCGTGGGCGCTGGACAACGAGCGCCCCGCGCACCGGGTGGAGGTGCCCGCCTTCTGGCTGGACGCGGCGCCGGTGACGTGTCGCAGCTACCTGGAGTTCGTCGACGACGGCGGCTACCGGGACCCGCGCTGGTGGCACCCGGACGGTTGGGCGCAGGTGCGGCGCACCGGCATGACCGCCCCGCTCTTCTGGCGCCGGGAGGGCGACAGCTGGTCGCGGCGCAGGTTCGGCCGGGTGGAGGCCGTGCCGCCGGACGAGCCGGTGCTGCACGTCTCCTGGTACGAGGCCGACGCCTACGCGCGCTGGGCGGGCCGGCGGCTGCCGACCGAGGCGGAGTGGGAGAAGGCCGCCCGGCACGACCCGGAGACCGGGCGCGACCTCCGCCATCCGTGGGGTGACGCGGAC
>NZ_BAAHCA010001204.1:0-1238 GCF_054776295.1 Streptomyces sparsus | reverse complement strand
AGCGGCCGGCGAGCAGCGCCGGGGCCGGGGCGGTGAGGGCCGCCGGGCCGCTCCCCCGGCCAACAGCCCGATGGCCGACGCCCTGCGCCGGGCCGGTCTCACCGACCCGAAGCGCGACCGCGGGTAAGCAAGTTCACAGTCCCACCCGAGAGGCGCGCGGCCAGGTGAAAGCCCCAGGTCGCGCGCCTCTCGCATCTCCGGAAACCCTCACATTCCGTCACGGCGCCACGACGCGGGGAGACTGGCCTTGCCATCGGGTCATTCGGTAACTTACGGTTTCGTAACCTACGGACCCGTAAGTGAAGTCGGACAAGCTTGGAGACCCTGTGACCCTGACCACCGCCCACAACGCCGGACCGGACCAGTGGACCGATGCCCGGCTGCTGTACGCGCTGGAAGAGGTCGTCGAGAAGGAACTCAACCGGCACCTGAGCGTCGTCAAGGACTGGATGCCGCACGAGTACGTGCCGTGGAGCGACGGCCGGAACTTCGACGGTCCGCTGGGAGGTGAGGCGTGGGCGCCGGAGGACTCCAAGGTCACCGACATCGGACGGGTGGCGCTGGTCGTCAACCTCCTCACCGAGGACAACCTGCCGAGCTACCACCACGAGATCGCCTCGCTGTTCGGCCGGGACGGGGCGTGGGGCACCTGGGTGCACCGCTGGACGGCGGAGGAGGGTCGGCACGGCATCGTGATGCGCGACTACCTGCTGACCACGCGCGCGGTGGACCCGGTGGAGCTGGAGAACTTCCGGATGGCGCACATGTCCGAGGGCTTCGAGTCGGACAACCGGCACTCGATGCTGCACTCGGTGGCGTACGTGGCCTTCCAGGAACTGGCCACGCGCATCTCGCACCGCAACACCGGCCACCAGTCGGGTGACCCGGTGTGCGACCGCATGCTGGCCCGGATCGCCACCGACGAGAACCTGCACATGATCTTCTACCGCAACCTGCTGCGGTCCGCCTTCGAGCTGGCACCGGACCAGACGATGTCGGCCGTGCGGGACGTGGTCGTCAACTTCCGGATGCCCGGTCACGGCATGCCGGGCTTCGAGCGGGCGGCGGCCCGGATGGCGATCGGCGGCATCTACAACCTCCGCATCCACCACGACGACGTGATCCAGCCGGTGCTGCGCTACCTCAAGGTCCTCGAGATCGGCGGCCTGGGCCCCGAGGGGCTCAAGGCCCAGGAGGAGCTGGGGCTGTTCATGGGCGGACTGGACAGCGAGGCGCGC
>NZ_BAAHCA010001203.1:0-1240 GCF_054776295.1 Streptomyces sparsus | reverse complement strand
GTCCGGGCGCTGCCGGGCGGGGACGCGGCGGGGGCAGCCGCGCGGGTCCGGACGGTGACGACCGCCGGATACCTCCCGCCTGCGGGCCTCCGGCCGTCGTCCCGGCCCTATACACCATCCGGAGCCTGAGGCGCAGCACATCACGGAAAGCAGCAGGTTGATTGCCGTAAGTGATCTAGCATTTCGGTTGTGCAAGCACTCGGAGCGCTCCCCTCGCGCACCCTCACCACCCTCATGCGCCGTTACCGCGCCGGGGAGCCACTGTCCTGTGAACCTCTCACCCAGGGTCTGCTGAACCGGGGGTACCGGATCTCGACCACGCGCGGCCGGTACTTCCTCAAACACCACCTGGACGGGGACCCGGAGGCCATCGACCGTCAGCACCGCGCGACGAGCCGGCTCGACGCGCTGGGGGTGCCGGTGGTGCCGCCGGTGCCCGACCCGGACGGCCGGACGGTCGCCGTGGTCGGCGGCGGCTGCTTCGCCCTGCACCCCTGGGTGCAGGGGCGCCACCGGGACGGCGGCCAGCTGACCCCCGCCCAGTCCCGTCGGCTGGGCGCGCTGCTCGGCCTCGTCCACGTCCGGCTGGAGCAGGTGATACCGCAGTCACCCGGCCCCGGCGCCGACCCGCACCCCAGCGCCGACCCGGAGCACACCCACCGGTTGATCGGCGAGCTGCTGGCCCGGGTGCGCTCCCGGCGCACGCCCGACACCTTCGACGCCCTGGCCGAGCACCGACTGACGGAGCGGCGACTGCTGCTGCGGGAGTACGAGCACCACCGCCCCGCCGCCGGCACCGAGCCGGTCGCCGGCTGGGTGCACGGCGACTTCCACCCGCTGAACCTGCTGTACCGGGACGAGGCACCGTACGAGCCGCTGGCCATCGTCGACTGGGACCGGCTGGCCGTCCAGCCGAGGGCGGAGGAGGCGGTCCGGGCTGCGGTCATCTTCTTCGTCCGGCCGGACGGGCGGTTGGAGCTGGGCAAGGTCCGGCGCTACGCCCGGGCCTACCGCCGGGCCGCCGGCGCGGACGCCGCCGAGCTGGCCGCCGCCGTCCACCGGGTGTGGTGGGAGCGGCTGAACGACTTCTGGATGCTGCGCTGGCGCTACCAGCTCAAGGACCGCCGCGCCGACCCGCAGTTCCCGGCCGCGGCGGCCCTGATCGTCTGGTGGACCCGCGAGTACACCACCGTCCGCGACGCCTTCTGCGACTGAGCCGGAGCGCCTGAACCGGAGCGCC
>NZ_BAAHCA010001202.1:0-1240 GCF_054776295.1 Streptomyces sparsus | reverse complement strand
CGCGGCGCACCGCCGGATCGGCGGGGGCGCGGGTGGCCCGACCCCCCGGCGACACGTGACCCGCCGGCTCGCCCAGCACCTCGGCGTCGACGACCTCGGGCAACGGCACCTGCCGCACGAGGACTTCCTGGCCGCTGGCGGTGTCGTAGGCACGCGCCTCGCGCAGCTCGTACTCGTCGGACGGAGGAAGCGGCAAGCGGTAGCGCTCGGCCAGCAACCTGCCGGCGTAATCGTCCACAACGCCTCCCCACAGCGCGCGAAACCGTCAAATCCGCTCCGCATCGGCCTGATTGCGGATGCGTACGGCCTCCGGTCATTCACGATACGTGGCAACTCGGCCCTGCGGGTGGCTCCGGGTCAACTCCGGTCGGTCGGCGACGGCGCGCCTGCCGTGACGGACCGTCGGCCCGCGACGGCACGCTCGCCGTGACAGACGGTCAGCCGGCCGGCTGGAAGGTCTTGAAGGCGGTGTCCCGCAGGGTGGTGCACTCCTCGCCGTCCCACTCGGACGCCTTGCAGGTGATCATGATGGCGTAACCGCGCTCGGCGTCCACCTTGAAGCCGCGGTTCAGCACCCTGACGCGTGCCCCGCTCTGCACCCGCTCGAACTCCCAGTCGGAGACCGTCGGGTAGTCCCGCCACTCGACCGAGCGCATGTCGAGCTTGCGGTAGTCGCTGCTGGCGGCGGCGACGGCCGTCTCTAGCAGTCGCCAGGCCTGCACGGCGTCGTCGCGTGGGCTGTTGCTGAAGTCGACCTGTATGCGCGGCAGCGAGTCCGCCGACGCGCCGTACTTGCCGCCGGACTCACGGCCGGCGGTGCCGGTGCGGCTCCAGTCCTCGGGCATCGCCATGGAGAACCGGAACTGCTCTTCCGTCATCATGGCGTAGTTCTCGGGCAGGGCGTCGTCGCCGTCGGAGCCCTTGCCGGCGGTGTCCTGCGGGTCGTCGTCCGCGGAGCCGCCCGAACCCGTCTCCTGCTGCTTGTCGGCGTCACCGCCGCTCTGCTGGTCCCCGTCGCCGTTCTTGGCGTCGTCGGCGGAGTCCTGCTTGCCGGTGTCGGAGTCGGTGTCGCCGCCGCCGGTGCCGCCGGTCGCGCTGCCGCCGTCCTTGCCGGAGGTGTCGTCACCGCCGCCGTTCAGCGTGAAGGCGAGCACCGCGCCGAGCAGCCCGAGGACCACGACGGCGACGACCGCGATCACCGCGCCGCGCTGCCGCCAGGCGGCTGGCAGCCGGGAGGCCG